>CAZEWD010000025.1:525-17197 GCA_964515725.1 uncultured Binatia bacterium (SeqCode) | reverse complement strand
GGGAGTGGAGCGTATCGACGAAACAGGTGTCTGGGTGGCTGGAACACACTACGAGTTGGATTGTCTGATCTATGCCTCAGGCTTCGAGGTAGGCACCAGCTACGCAAGACGTTCGGGATTCGAGACGGTCGGACGCAACGGGCGAACACTTTCCGACCACTGGAACGACGGTATGCGGAGTCTGCACGGAATTCATGTCCATGGCTTTCCGAACCTGTTCATCGTTGGTCTCGGCCATGGCGCCAACCTCATCTCCAACATCACACACAACTTCGTCGAGGCGGGCACGACGATTACAAAAATCCTGTCCCATGCCATGGAAAATGGCGCCGATGAGGTGGAAGTCACCGAGGCCGCCGAGGAGAAATGGGTGGAGTTGCTCGAGAGCATGCCACTTCGTTTTCTCGGCAATCCCGACTGCACGCCCGGATATTACAATAATGAAGGCAAACCGATGGGCCGCCGGGAGAAGCTCAACGTGAGTGGCTACCCCGAAGGACCCGTCGCCTTCTTCCAGTACATCGACGCATGGCGAAACTCGGGGCAATTCGAAGGACTGGAGTTCCGTAAGACCAGGACCGGCTGAACCCACAGGAACGGACCGGCGGCACCTCGCCTTAGGGGAACTCAGGAGAGGATGCTACAGGCTCGCGACAGAGGAAGCTGCCATGACCAGTGAGGGGAAATTTCCGTTCTGTCTCGAAAGCCCGTCCGGCCTGCTGCTGCAGATCAACGAGAACGGCTCGATCCACCGATTCGACCACGGAGATATCCTTCTCAATTCCTTCCTAGGCAATGAACTCGAAGGCGGTCCTGCAAATCTGTATCTACGCAGGCACACCGATTCGATCGAACCGGTGCCTCTCCTGGGCCCACGCAGTCCGGGTGTGGCATCGTTCGAAACAGACCGTTTCACCATGCAGGGAGAATGGAACGGTATCGCCTTTACACTCCTCCTCGTTCTCGACGACACAGCTCCGCTATGGCGTTGGCTCGTCAGCCTGCGCAATCTGACGGATCAGCCCATCACGGTCGATCTCATCCATGCACAGGACCTTTCCCTGGCACACTACGATGCCGTCCGCACGAACGAGTATTATGTCAGCCAGTACGTCGACTACACGCCGCTGGTTCATCCGCGCTGTGGCCGCGTGTTGGCAGTTCGCCAGAATCTGGCCGTAGGGGGTCGCAATCCATGGGCACTGCTCGGTTCATTGCGCCAAGGGGTGAGCTTTGCCACCGACGCTCTGCAACTGCACGGGATCGCTGCCCGGGCGGGACACCCGCTCGCTGGGTTGCGCGTGACGGGACTGCCGGGAGTTCGCCGGCAACACGAACATTCGATGGCAGTGATCCAGGGGGAGCTGCTGCAAATCCTTCCGGGAGACGAGACGACCGGGGGATTTTTCGGCTGGTTCGAACAGCACCATGCGGGCGTCTCCTCGCCCGCTGACCTGCAGTCCGCTGACCGGGCTCTGGACCTTCCCGCACCCGGCAAAAAAGCTGCCGTCCGGATCTCGAATGCTTCGCCGACTCTTTTCAGCGCCCGCCCGGAACTGCATAGCCAGGAATTGTCCGGCGAAGATCTGGCACATCTGTTCGGTTCCGAGTGGAGACACATCGAACGCGACGATGAGGGGCAGGTCCTGTCGTTTTTCGCCGGCGCACACAGCCATGTGGTGACGGCCGCAAAGGAAAGGATGGTCCTGCGCCCGCACGGACATCTGCTGCGCAGCGGCAATCACCTCACCCCTGACGAGACCTCTCTCACCTCGACCGTCTGGATGGACGGCGTGTTCCACTCGATGGTCACGCAGGGACACGTCAACATCAATCGTTTTCTGTCGACGGTACGTGGTTATCTCGGACTGCAACGCTCCTCGGGCCAGCGTATCTTCATCGAACTCGACGACGGCTTTCACCTGCTGGGCCTGCCATCCGCATTCGAGATGACGCCAAATGGTTGCCGCTGGATCTACAAATACACGGGCGGCCTCCTCGAAGTCTGCGCCTGGGCCCCCGTGGACCGGCACGAGTTGAATCTGTCGATTCGAATCCTCGAGGGCGAAGCCCGCCGTTTTCTCGTCTCGCACCACATCGCCCTCAACGGAGATGATGGGGTACAGGCGGAACCGGTTTCGTTCCGGCAAGATGCACAAGGCGTCGAGATCCGCCCTGGTATCGAGTCTGACGTATCGCGCCGTTTTCCGCACGGATCCTTTCGCATCGACGGCGGCACCGATACACCCCTCGAAAAAATCACCGGTGATGAGGCGTTGTTTCTCGATGGCAGATCACGCCGCCTGCCTTACGTCTGCATCGAGTTCGACAGAACGAAGAACGCCTTCCTGCGCATCACCGGGCACCTCGTCGAGAGCACACCGGCACGCGTTTCGCCCGCAATCCCAGCATTCGATGCGCAACAGGACCTGACCCGGGCTGAACCCTTCTGGCAGGGAGTGACGGGTCCTCTGCAACTGCACTCCTCCGGCGGGACGGATACCAGCGACGCGGAGCGCTTGCAGGAGCTTTTGCCCTGGCTGAGCCACAACGCACTCGTGCACTATCTCGCTCCCCGTGGACTGGAACAGTTCTCGGGCGGCGGCTGGGGAACCCGCGACGTCTGCCAGGGTCCGGTCGAAATGCTGCTGGCGCTCGGGCGGTGGGAACCGCTGCGTGATCTGCTGCTGCGTGTTTTCCACCAGCAGAACCACGATGGCGACTGGCCGCAGTGGTTCATGTTTTTCGATCGAGAACGCAACATCCGCCCGGGCGATTCTCACGGCGACATCATCTTCTGGCCGCTGCTGGCACTGGCCCAGTACATCGAAGCATCCGAAGACAGAACGATTCTGGACGTGGTGGTGCCGTACTTTCATCCGGAGGGGGATGCGAAGGCGGATACGGCAACGGTCTGGGAGCATGTGCAAAGAGCACTCGGCAAAATCGGCGAGCGTGTCATACCGGGAACCCATCTGGCGGCATACGGACACGGCGACTGGAACGACTCCCTCCAGCCCGCCGATCCCACGCTTTCGGAACGTCTGTGCAGCGCGTGGACGGTTACCCTGCATCATCAGATGCTGACCACACTGGCGGGAGCACTGCGCCGGATCGGGCGAAACCGGCAGGCGGAAGCGCTCGACGGGCCGGCACGGGAGGTCCTGCAGGATTTCCACCGCCTCCTGATCGTCGATGGAACGATCCCCGGGTACGTCAAGTTCGCGGAGGACGGAAGCACCGAGGCATGGCTCCATCCACGCGACACGACACGGGGCATCACGTACAGCCTGCTGCCGATGATCCACGCAATCAGCAACGACCTCCTCACCGAAGAGCAGGCCGCAGCACACGTGCGCATTCTACACAAGTCGCTTCTGGGTGCAGACGGAGCGCGGCTGTTCGACCGCCCGTTTCCCTATCACGGCGGCGTGCAGCGTTTCTTCCAGCGTGCCGAGACGAGCACGTTCTTCGGCAGAGAGATCGGTATCATGTACACGCACGCACACCTTCGTTACGCGGAAGCAATGGCCCACTACGGCGACGCCGAGGCCTTCGGGCTGGCCCTGCGACAGGCGAATCCGATCGATCTCCGCAAGACCGTGCCCTCGTCGCGACCGAGACAGGCGAATTGTTATCATTCGAGCTCCGATGCGGATTTTGCCGATCGCTACGAAGCCTCGGCACAATACGACAAGGTACGGAGCGGGGAAGTGGCATTCGAGGGTGGCTGGCGTGTCTACTCGAGCGGCGCGGGAATCGCGCTGCGCCTGGTCCATGAATGTCTGCTGGGAATCCGCCGGCGCCGCTCAGCGCTCGTCATCGATCCGGTGATCCCTCGCAGTTTCGACGGATTGCAGGCGGACATCGAACTCAGCGGAAGAAGGGTTCGTGTCCACTATCACAGACACATCAGAGGGTACGGGCCAAAAACCATCCTTCTGAACGGCGATCCGCTGCCCTTCACGCGCGAGACCAATCCCTACAGGACGGCTGGCGTTCGCCTGGCGATGCCGGATCTCACCAGCCGGCTGAAACCAACCGGCAATCTCCTGCGAATCGAATTGGAGTAAAACCCAAGAGATCCCAGTGCGGTCGAAAATGACGGCTCTGTGGATCGGCCAGCAGGGTAGGTGCTTGCAACTCTCACCGATCGGCGCATCAACTATGGGCAAGGGAATCCCTCAACCGGACCGCACACAATCGGAGAAAGACATCATGGATAAACCCCTGACTTCCAGAGAACTGGAATTGATCCACGCCTGGTGGAGCGCGTGCAACTACCTTTCCCTCGGCATGATCTATCTGCGCGACAATCCACTCCTGCAGGAACCTCTGAATCCAGAGCATGTGAAGCATCGCCTGCTCGGACATTGGGGGGCGAGTCCCGCGCTCTCGTTCGTCTGGGTGCATCTCAACCGGCTGATCCGTTTGCACGATCTCGACATGGTCTTCGTGACCGGACCCGGTCATGGAGCACCAGGCGTTCTTGGACCGGCCTATCTCGAAGGCACGTATTCCGAGATCTATCCGGACAAAAGCGAAGACGCGTCCGGAATGCAGAAGTTCTTCAAACAGTTCTCCTTTCCGGGGCACATCGGAAGCCACGTTACACCCGAAACTCCCGGCTCGATCCACGAAGGCGGGGAGCTTGGCTACAGCCTCTCTCATGCCTACGGCATGGCGTTCGACAATCCCGATCTGATCGTCGCCTGTGTCGTGGGTGACGGTGAGGCCGAGACGGGTCCACTGGCAACCGCCTGGCATTCGAACAAGTTCCTCAATCCGATCCGCGATGGGGCAGTCCTACCGATCCTCAGCCTCAACGGGTACAAGATCGCCAATCCGACGATCCTCGCGCGTATCAGCCACGAAGAGTTGGAGTCCCTGTTCAGGGGATATGGATACACGCCGTATTTCGTCGAAGGCGACGATCCTGCCCAGATGCATCAGAAGATGGCGGCCACATTGGAAGCTGCCCTGGCCGACATCCGAAACCATCAGTCACGGGCCCGGCAGGACGGCAATGCCACCCGGCCACGCTGGCCGATGATCGTGCTGCGCTCCCCAAAGGGGTGGACCGGCCCGAAGGAAATCAAGGGACACAAACTGGAAGGTTCGTGGCGCGCACATCAGGTACCGATCCCCGATGTGCGCGAAAACCCGGAGAGCCTGAAGCTCCTCGAAGACTGGATGCGCAGCTACCAGCCCGAGAAACTCTTCGATGCGAACGGACGACTCATTCCCGAGCTGCGCGCTCTGGCGCCGGCGGGGACACGGCGGATGAGCGCCAACCCGCATGCCAATGGCGGACTGCTGCGACGCGAATTGAAGATGCCCGACTTTCGTAATTATGCCGTCGCTGTACCGGCACGGGGCAGTGTCAAGTGCGAGAACACCCGGCCACTGGGCGAGTTTTTGCGCGACGTGATGAAGAACAACATGACGAACTTCCGGGTCTTCGGCCCCGATGAGACCGCGTCGAACCGGCTGCAGGCGATCTACGAGGCGAGCAAGAAGACCTGGATGGCCGAGTTTCTGCCAGACGATGCTGACGGCGGAGAGCTTTCGCCAGACGGCCGCGTCATGGAGATGCTCTCCGAGCACACGCTGCTGGGATGGCTCGAAGGCTACGTGCTCTCGGGACGGCACGGGTTTTTCCACACCTACGAGGCGTTTGCACACGTCATCGACTCGATGTTCAACCAACACGCAAAGTGGCTGGACATCAGTAAGAACCTCGTGCCCTGGCGCGCCTCGGTGGCATCCGAAAACATCCTGCTGTCGTCGACCGTGTGGCGACAGGATCACAACGGCTTCTCACACCAGGATCCTGGCTTCATCGATCTGGTGACCAACAAAGATCCGTCGGTGACGCGTATCTATCTACCACCCGACGCCAACACGCTGCTGGTGGTCGCCGATCAGTGCCTGCGCAGCACCGACTGCATCAACGTGATCGTCGCCGACAAGCAAAAGCACCTGCAGTTCACCACGATCGACGAAGCGATCATCCACTGCGCCAAGGGGCTCGGCATCTGGCCCCGCGCAAGTACCGATGCCGGGGTGGAGCCTGACGTCGTTCTGGCATCGTGCGGCGACGTCTCGACGATGGAAGCATTGGCCGCAGCAGCCATCCTGCGCGAACGTGTGCCGGATCTGAAGCTGCGTTTCATCAATGTGGTCGATCTGTTCCGTCTCCAGCCTGCCTCGGAACATCCGCACGGCTCGACCGAACGGGATTTCGACGGCCTCTTCACGACCGACAAACCGATCATCTTCAATTTCCACGGCTATCCCTGGCTCATCCACAAACTGTCGTACCGCTTTCGCGGCCACGACAACCTGCATGTGCGCGGCTACAAGGAGAAGGGCAACATCAACACACCCCTGGAACTGGCCATGTTGAACGAGACGTCGCGCTTCCACCTGGTCATCGACGTCATCAACCGCGTCCCCAAATTGCAAATACGCGCTGCACATCTCAAGGAGGAGATGAAGAACGCCATCATCGACAATCTGCGCTACGCCCATGAGAACGGCACAGATCGGCCGGAAGTGGCAGAATGGACCTGGCCTTATTAGTCCAACCGGCGCTTTCTACCGGCGGAAAATTCCGGCTCCGTCTGGCGAGAAACGCTCCAGGAGAAAACGTTCCTGGGGTTTTTCAGAGGCCGTTTTTGGAATCTCCTGAACCACCTGCAGATACGACGGCACAAAGTTCGCCTCCAGGCCCTTCTCGCACACCGCAAAGACACTGGCCGCATCGAAGGCCTCCGCGTCTACGGGCACGATGGCCGCAACGACGTCACTCTCGCCAGGTGCCCCAGAGGCGGCTGGTACGCCATAGACGAACACATCATCGACCTGCGGGTGTTCTGCGATCACCTTCTCGACAAAGCCCGGATTGACGAAGTCGCCGTTGTGGCGAATGCCGCCTCCCTTGCGGAAGTCGAAGTAGAACCAACCGTCGGCGTCCTGGTGACACATATCACCGCTGCGCAGCCAGCCACCCGCCGTCTTCTTCTTTGAGGCTTCCTCGTTCTTGTAGTACTCGACTTCGGCTCGCTCGCCGGTGGCTGGACGGCAGATGAGTTCGCCTATCATGCCCGGAGGGCACTCATTGCCGTCTTCATCGACGATCTTCATCTCCAGGCCCGGTGGCGGCTTGCCGAAACTGCCGACCGGACCGACTCCCGGCGGATTGATCGCCAGTCCGCCTTCGACCGCTCCGTAACACTCGAGAATCTTCACGTTGAAGCGTTCCTCAAACGCCTTCCACAGAGCGGCCGGCATGCCAGCGCTCAACACCATGCGTACGGGATTATCCCCATCGTTGGGCTTGCGCGGTTCGCTGTAGATCGCCGTGGCCATTCCTCCGAGAAGATTGAACACGGTGCAGCCATGCTCGCGTAGCACATCCCACAGGCGCGACTTGGTGAATCGCCGGCTGAAAACGGCACGCAGCTTCATCGACAACGAGGGTGCCAGCGTGATGAGCTGAGCGTTGCCGTGCGTCAGGGACAAGCCGTTGTAGGGTCGATCGCCTGGCTGAAAACCGACGAGGTACCCGATCATACTGGAGCCCACGTAACGGCCGTTGGAGCAGACGACGCCCTTCGGATCACCCGTGGTCCCCGAGGTGTAGATGATCTCGAACGGATCTCCCGGCATGTCGACGCGCGGATCGATAAAGATTTCAGGTCGATCGAACAGTGGCGCCAGCGGCCCCGCGCCGGCCACGTCTGCCGCACGCAGGCTGTCCGGCTCTTCTCCGGACTCGAGCACGAGGATCCACTCCAGATGGGGCAGATCACGCCGTATGGCTGCAACCTGCGCCAGGGAATAGTCGGCGCAAATCATGCCGCGGCACTCCGAGTTACGGAGGGTGTAGGCAAGTTTCTCGCCCTTCGTGCGCGGATCGATCGGCACGAACACCCCTCCGCTGAGCGAAGCCGCCACCATCGTCTCGATGAATTCCGGATGATTGCGCATCATCAAACCAAAGCGATCGCCTTTGTTCAGCCCCTTGGCGATGAGTCCCGCCGCCAGACGGTTCCCGTTACGCCACAGGTCCGCATAGGTGCGGACCTCGTGGGGGCGCTCCGGTCCGGCATCGAACGTGACGACATCCAGATCAGGCACCTCCTCGGCACGCGCAGCGATCAGGTCTGCCAGAATGAGTTCGTTTCGTTCACGCATGATCGATCCTCGCTTTTGTGCTCGACATTCGGAATGGCACGACCTACGACGCCGCGAAGGTCAAGCCAACCACCCCGCTACGGGAACCGCCCGGCAGAACTGTTGCCGCAACTTCCACCCCGATTCATCCCCAGACCGGCGGATGCTTCTTGACCCACGGCAGTGCCTGTTCGAGTTGTCCGGCCAGTTGTAGCAGGACGGCTTCGTTGGCGTATGCCGCGGCGAACATGCTGCCAATCGGCAGACCTTCGGCATTCCAGTGGAGCGGCAGAGAGATCGAAGGCTGTCCGGTGGCGTTGGCGACACAACAAAAGGACATATAGGCGATGATCGGATCCCAATCCTCCACCCGGGTCAACGCGCCAGAAAATGTTCCGATCGGCACCGGCGGCTCGGGCAGCGTCGGAGTGAGCCACACATCAAAGGACTCGAAGAAATCGGCGATATGGCGGGACTCCTGCTGCCGGAACACCGCTGCAAGCTGGAAATCGAGGGCACTGAGCGTGCGCCCGCGCTCTGCAGTGGCCCAGGTGAGCGGCTCCACATCATCACGGCCGAGTGGCTTGCCGAGCAGAATCAACGCTGCCGCATCCACGTCGAGCTGGCAGGCAGCAAACCAGGTCGTCCGCCAGGATTCGAGCAACACCTGAAAGTCGGCCTGGGGCATCGCCTCCTCCACATGGTGGCCCAGTTCGGCGCAGACCTTTGCCGCAGCAAGCACGGCCTCGCGGCAATCTGGATGTACCGCATTGCCCATCAATCCACCCGTCCAGTATGCGATGCGTAACGTGCGTGGCGGTTGTGACAGCTCGTCGAGGAACGGACGAGCGGGCGGCGGCGCCCAATAAGGGTCGCCGGGTGCCGGCCCTGCGGTGATGTCGAGCGCCAGGGCACAGTCACGCACGGTACGTGTCACGACATGTTCACTGACGAGTCCGTCGATCGCTTCGCCCAGAAGAGGTCCCCACGAGATGCGGCCACGCGTCGGCTTCAAACCCACCAGACCACATGCCGCAGCCGGCATACGAATCGAACCGCCCCCATCGTTCGCATGCGCGATCGGCACGATGCCCGCCGCCACGGCTGCCGCGGAACCGCCACTCGAACCACCCGGGGAACACCGCAGATCCCACGGATTCCGGGTCGGCCCGTAAAGCAGGGGTTCCGTCGTGGGCAGCAGGCCCCACTCGGGAGTATTCGTTTTTCCCAACGGGATGAGTCCGGCCGCCTTGAAACGAGCCACCTGGAACGAGTCGTGATCGGCGGGAGGCGCATCGGCCAGACCACGGCAACCCATGGTCGATGGCATCCCCGTGCAATCGGCGGAGATGTCCTTGAGAAGCATCGGCACACCCTGAAGCGGGCCACCCGCACCGTGCGGCGGACGTTGTGCCGCAAGATCGCGTGCCAGATCGTATGCCTCGTACACGACGGCATTGAGTGTGCCGTTGTGGCGCTCGATCCGTTCGATGGCGGCATCGACAAGCTCGCTCGCGCTCACCTCGCCCTGGCGCACCAGTTCCGCGAGTCCGATGCCGTCGTAGTCTGAAAATTCTTTCATCCGCATCCTCCCCCTTACGGGTCGTCGCCCTCAGACCCCCGGAGAGGCTGAGATGTACAGGTTCTCTCGAACGGAGCGCCAGTCACGCCGAAGATCGAGTGTTCGCCAGCGTTATGCGCCTCGATCTTCGAAGGCGTCCCAGAGTTCCAGAGCGCCGTGCACCACATGCCGCCCGATGAAGGAGAGGGGTTCCGGAGGCCAGCGTATTGCCTTGCGGTTGACGATCCAGAAGTCCGTGAGATCCGTCTTCTGTCCACTCAACAGATCGGCGATGAGCCGGCCGTTCAGATGTGTCAGCGAGACACCGTGACCGATGCATCCGGTCGAAAAGATCACCCGTTCATCGCCGATGTAACCGATTTCCGGTGTCATGTCGGCATTGACGGAAACTGGCCCTCCCCAACGATACTCGATGGGGACATCGCGTAGTTGAGGATAGATCCACTTCAGGTGCGCCTCACAGTGACGCCACAGGCGCGGCGACCAATCGTGATCGATGTTCACACCGCCATGTGTCCGCACACCGCCGCCGCCCATGGTGATGCGGCCATCGACCGTCGGACGGAAGTAGTGCACGAGTTGGCGGTTGTCTTCGAACGACTGCTGCTTTTTCCAGCCGATGCTGTCCCACTGGGCGGCCGTCAGCGGGGCGGTGACGACCTGGAAGGTCCACACGGGGATCTGGCGTGAGGCCACACCGGGGAGTCCCTTGAGCGTATGCGTGTACGCATTGGTCGCCAGCACGAGACGGTCTGCTGTCACACTGCCATTCGGAGTCAGCAGGCGGACCTTGCCCGGGGGACGTGAGATCAAATCGACGGGACTCTGCTCGTACACATCCACACCGGCCGCCACCGCCAGGCGTTTCAGTTCGCGGACATGTTTGCAGGGATTGAGGATGCCCGTTTCCTGTTCGTAGATGGCGCCGAGGTAGCGATCCGTCCGAAACTCCTCCCTCAGCGTCTCGCGGTATACGAAGGACACCTCATCGTCGATGCCCAACTCCCGCATCAGTTTGTAGGTCTTTTCGAGACGTTTGAGTTGGCGCGGCGTATAGCTGGCGCGGAACATACCGGTGTGGCGATAGTCGGAATCGAGCTGGTTCTCCTCGATGAGATTCTTGACCCAGGCAACGGCACGTTGCGCGTAGCGATGTGCGGCAACTGTCTTCTCCGCCCCCCAACGCAGTTTGGTGAACTCCAACTCGATCCCAAAGAGCTTCATGTTGAAGCCGCCGTTGCGGCCGCTGGCACCGTACCCGACGATCGCACCTTCGAGCACGGCAACCGATGCGCCCGGGTTGTCGCGCTTGAACTCGAGCGCCGTGCTCAACCCCGTATAGCCACCGCCAAGGACCGCAACATCCACGGTCAGATCACCATGGACCGGCGGGTTCGGGACGTACTCACCGTAATTGCGTGCCCAAAAGGAAGTTTCCTCGTACTGCGAGAGAGAACCTACCGCCATGATGTTTTCCTCCGATGGATGGACAGAAAATCCGTTCCGATCCATTCATGTGGAAAACACCGCTCCGGTCAACCTGTGCTTCTGCTGTTGCCTCCAAAATCACCATGGGATGGAGGAACGGATGATCGACCGGCCATTGCCTTAAGGCGAAAATTAAGCGAATGTAGGCGCCATGCGGTCCTCCACCTCCCCGCATGCAGTCGCCTTTGCACGTCTGGCCGGGTTGTCTCTGCCCGGAGTACGGCGTGGAGATATCCATGAAGCGCCACGCCGTCTGGCCTGTGGTGTGCCGGCCCTCGATCGACTGCTGGCAGGAGGGTGGCCACGAGGCCGCATCAGCGAAGTGTACGGCCCGGTCTCTTCGGGCAAGACTACCTTTGCACTGGCCTCGCTTGCCGCCGCAACACGACGCGGGGAGTTCGTTGCCTGCATCGATGCCGCTGATGCCTTGCATCCGCTCTCCGTTGCCGCGGCCGGGGCCTGCCTGTCGCACATCCTCTGGATTCGCCCGCCTTCGGTACGCGACGCATTGCGCTGCACCGACCTGATCCTGCGAGGTGGCGGCTTTACCCTGGTCCTCCTCGATCTCGGACGCCAATCGCCTCGGTACGGATACGGTTCGAACTGGCTGCGTCTTCTACGGTCGGCAGAGAAATCGCACACGGCTCTCGTCATCGTCGCAGCGCAACGTCTGGCAGGCAGCTTTGCTTCGCTCAGCCTGCGGCTGCAGGCAGGGCGCACTTTCTGGAAAACGGAGAGCGGGTGTCGAACAGGTCAGACAGGTCCGACACCCCCTCTGTTCTTCGACGGTTTCGAATGCCGCGCCCTTCTCGATCGCAACAAGATGGGCGCACCGGCGCGGCAGGCCGTATTTCAGGCTCGTTTGCCGGCTTTCCTGGACAAGTGAACACACCATGCGTTTTGCCTGCCTCCATGTCCCTGATTTTCCGCTGGCGGCCTGTCTCCGTGCACGGCCCGAATTGCGCGACCGGGCGCTGGCCGTGGCCGATAGCGAGGGAGCGCGAGCCACGCTTCTGGCGGTATCATCGGTGGCGCAGCGGCGGGGCATCGTGGCGGGCCTCACCGCGGCGCAGGCCCGTGGCATCGATTCCGAGCTGACCGTACACATCTGCTCTCCGAGCCTTCTGGACGGAGCACAGACGGCTCTTTGTGATGCGGCTGCCTCTTTTTCCCCGCGTCTGGAAGACTGCGGGAACGGCACGGTCTACCTCGATCTATCCGGCCTGATCGGATCGTTGTTCGACTCCGAAACGCAACTGGCAAGCATGCTCGCTCAGAGAGCGGCACGGCTGGGTCTCGATGCGCATGCCGGTGTAGCCGGATCGAAGATTGCCGCTTTTCTGGCTGCCAGCCAGGGGAGCGGCGTAACGGTTCTTCCGCCAGGCGAGGAATGGAGTTTTCTGGCACCCATCTCCGTGGCACAGCTCTCGCCGAGTCCAGACCTGAGCACGACCTTGCGCCGCTGGGGAATCCGCACGATCGGCGACCTTGCAGCTCTGCCTGCCGGAGCCATCGGAGCACGGCTCGGACCCGAAGGATTGCTCCTGGCCCGCCGGGCGCGTGGTGAAGACGATCTGCCGCTGGTCGCGCGTGTGTTACCAGCGCACTTCGAAGAGACGGTCGAACTCGATTACGGAATCGATCGTCTGGAAGCGCTCTGTTTTGTCCTGCGTGGTCCGCTCGATCGACTGACGGCACGGCTATCGGTGCGCGGATATCTCTGTGGCGACCTGCGCCTGTCCCTGACATTGAGCGGCCGCATGCGCGACGAACGGACGGTCCGCGTGAGCGCTCCGAGCAACGACATCAAGGTTCTCTTGTCCCTGTTGCGCCTGCACTTCGAGGCGAATCCGCCTTCCGGCGCCATCGAGGGCCTACGGGTGCTCGCCGTTCCGGAGCGCCTGCGAGCCGTACAACTCGACCTGTTTCGCCCGAACGGACCGGCCCCTGCCCAGATTGCCGTCACTCTCGCCCGCCTCACCGCCCTCTGCGGCGCCGATCGCGTCGGTATACCGGTGGTCGCCGACTCACACCGGGCAGACGCGTACGGTGTGGAGAGATTCGACAGCGACAGGCGGCAGACGGCGGACACTCACAGCAGGCTGTGTACCCAGGACTCGCAGATCCCCATGCTTCCGAGTCTTCGCGCCTTGCGGCCGGCACAGAACATCGAAGTGTTCTGTCACCGCGACCAGCCGGAATTCGTGCGGGGCACCGGGTTTGCGGGGCGTGTGGTGCATGCTGCCGGCCCATGGCGCTCGCAGACCGACTGGTGGAACGAACAGGCAACCACCCGCGACTACTATGACGTGCAACTCAGCGACGGTGGTGTCTATCGCGTTTACTACGAACACCAGCGGCAGGAATGGTTCGTGGATGGATGGTATGACTGAAACCAGAACACCGGCCGCTCTCTCTTCCCATGTACACCGAGTTGCGCGCCCATAGTGCCTTCAGCTTCCTGCGCGCCGCTTCCCTGCCCGAGGATCTCGCGGAACGGGCGGCAGCGCTGGGGTATCGAGCCATCGCCATGGGAGACCGTGACGGCGTGTACGGAGCACCACGGTTTCACCAAGCAGCGAAAAAGTGTGGTGTCCGCGCCATCATCGGTGCCGAGCTGACACTCGCGCACGGCATCGTGGGACGGATCGAACCGGTGTCCCTCTACCTTCTGGCCGCCACACGCGCCGGTTACCGTAATCTCTGCCGGCTGATCACACGCACGAAACTGCGTGCCGCCAAAGGGGCATCGGTCGCCGAATGGAATGATTTCGACGGCGCTACGGACGGACTCCTCTGCCTTGCGGGAGGCAGTGACGGACCACTGGCCGCGGCACTTGCCGCGCACACGCCGGATTCCTGCCATTCGATCGTCTCGCGGCTGAAAGGCCTCTTTCCCGGACGACTTTACATCGACATTCAACGTCACCTCGAAACGCCGGAAGCGCGTCTGAACCGGGCTCTCATCGACCTTGCCGGCAACTTCGGCCTTCCTCTGGCGGCCACCAATGACGTGCGCCATGCCGAGGCGGAAGGACGTTCCCTGTTCGACGTACTCACCTGCATCCGGGAGAAGACCACGCTCGATGCGGCAGGCCGGCGGCTGGCCTGTAACGCGGAACGGCATCTCAAGCCGCCGGAAGAAATGACGGCCTTGTTCCGCGATCTCCCGCAAGCCCTGCGCAACACCGAGTCCATCGCCGAGCAGTGCCAGTTCACCCTGACAGACCTCGACTACCGGTTTCCCGAATACCCATTGCCACCGGGTGAAGACGCGAATCATCACCTGTGCCAGCTCACCTGGAATGGTGCGCGCGAGCGGTATGGCCGGGTGAGCGAAAAGGTGCGCCGCCAGCTCGATCACGAACTGCGCATCATCGGCAAGCTCGGCCTTGCCGGATACTTCCTGATCGTGTGGGACATCATTCGTTTCTGTCGTGAACGACACATCCTCGCGCAGGGGCGCGGATCGGCAGCGAACTCGGCCGTATGTTACTCGCTCGGCATCACTGCCGTCGACGCGGTCGGTATGGAGTTGCTGTTCGAGCGGTTTCTTTCCGAAGAACGCGGAGAGTGGCCGGATATCGACATCGACCTGCCCAGCGGTCCGCAGCGGGAACGAGTCATCCAGTACGTGTACCAGCGCTACGGCGAGCGCGGTGCTGCGATGACCGCGAACGTCATCACCTACCGCAGCCGCAGTGCCGTTCGTGAAGTGGGGAAGGTCCTTGGCTTCTCGCCCGAACAGGTCGGCAAACTCGCAAAGCTGCTCAACCGCTTCGAGTTCCGTGACCGCAGTGACGATCTGGCACGCCAGCTCGTGACGGGCGGCATCGATCCCCGTGCTCCGCGGGTCGGTCTCCTCGTCGACCTCGTGCAACGCATCCGGAATCTACCGCGGCATCTCGGACAGCACTCGGGCGGCATGGTGATCGCGGCGGGACGTCTCGATGACATCGTGCCGCTGGAACCCGCCTCGATGCCGGGACGTGTCGTCGTGCAGTGGGACAAGGACGACTGCGCCGATCTCGGCATCATCAAAGTCGATCTGCTGGGGCTCGGCATGATGGCCGTGCTCGAAGACACGATTCCACTCGTGCGCCGGCACGAAGGTATCGACATCGACCTGGCGCATCTGCCGCAGGACGACGCCAAAACCTACGCCATGCTGCAGAAGGCGGACACGATCGGCGTGTTCCAGGTGGAGAGTCGGGCACAGATGGCAACCCTGCCGCGCCTGAAGCCACAACACTTCTACGATCTCGTGGTGCAGGTCGCGATCATCCGACCGGGACCGATCGTCGGCCAGATGGTGCATCCCTACCTGAACCGGCGCGCAGGGCGCGAACCGGTGACCTATCCCCATCCCGATCTCGAACCGGTTTTGAAACGCACGCTCGGTGTGCCTCTCTTCCAGGAACAACTCCTGCGGATTGCCATGACGGTTGCCGGATTTACCGGTGGCCAGGCGGAGGAACTGCGTCGTGCCATGGGATTCAAGCGCTCGGCGGAACGCATGCGGCAGATGGAGCAGCGTCTGCACGACGGCATGGCTCGGCACGGAATTGCGCCGCAAGCGCGCGAGGAGATCGTGCGCAGCATCACCTCTTTTGCGCTCTACGGTTTTCCGGAAAGCCACGCAGCGAGCTTTGCCCTGCTGGCTTACGCCTCGGCGTACCTGCGGGCCCATCATCCAGCGGCGTTCACCTGCGCTCTACTGAACAACTGGCCGCTCGGTTTCTATCATCCGGCAACACTGATCAAAGATGCGCAGCGACACGGCGTGCGGGTGTTGCCGATCGACATCACGAAGTCGGACTGGAACTGCACTCTGGAACCGTGTCCGGGAAGTAGGGACGTTCGGCGGACATCCGGCGGGACGCAGGCCATCCGTCTCGGGTTACGGTACGTGATCGGGATACGGGAGCAGGCCGGGCGCAGGATTGCGGCGGAACGCGAACAGTCTCCCTACACTTCCGTCGCCGACGTCGTGCACCGTGCCCTGCTGCAAAAAGAAGAAGTCGAGAAGCTCGCCTATCTCGGCGCGTTTGCCGCCCTGGGCATGACGCGCCGTGAAGCTCTCTGGCAGGCAAGCGCGATCATCAAGGAACCCCTTTTCCGGTCTGCTCGTGGGGCGGGTCTGCCCCCTGCTCCGAAAGAATCCCCTGCCGCACGGAAGGAAGATTGTCCACTTCCACCGATGACCTTGCTCGAACGCACGCTCGCGGATTTCCAGGGCAGTGGCGTAACGGTGGGACCGCACATCATGGCTCACCTGAGAGACACGCTCCGGGCGCGGGGAGTCATACCGGCGTATCAACTGGCGCATGTGAAAGACGGCCGTTGGGTCAAGATGGCGGGACTGGTGATCGTGCGCCAGCGGCCGGGGATCGTCATCGGATCGCTGTCGGCCTATGGCGA
>CAZEWD010000025.1:0-515 GCA_964515725.1 uncultured Binatia bacterium (SeqCode) | reverse complement strand
CGCCCGGGGAACGCCACAGGCGTTTGCTCCCTTACGCCCCACGATGAAACCGGCACTGCAAATGCGGTGGTCACACCGGACCTGTTTCAGCGTTACCGCGGCACGATCCACACCGCCTCGTTGCTACAGATCGAAGGGCCGGTACAGAACGTGGAAAATGTGATCCACGTGCGTGCCAGACGCATAGAGGCCCTGGAACTGCCGCGGCAGCCGGTTTCGCTCATCGGGTCCGGGTATAGGATGCAGATCAAACCAGAGAACGAGGCCAACGAAGCAACCGCAGCACTCCCAAAATCCCACGACTTCCGGTGAAAGAGGAACAAGAACACCACGACGGATCGTAGCCGTGGGGGGGAAAGTCACGGCTACGAGCAGCAACATGCGCCCGGTCTGTACCCTGAAAATCCCCCCTCACACAACCCACTCCCCCCCAAAGTGATTTTTGGGGGGAGAGGGGAATTTACGGATTTGGCTCTGGAACAGACCCCAGAATCTGCCCGGTGGGCAGTGAACTC
>CAZEWD010000024.1:0-18981 GCA_964515725.1 uncultured Binatia bacterium (SeqCode) | reverse complement strand
CGAGGGGCGGTATGGGGCCACGGTCAGGGATTTGGCAAGAAAGACCTCGACGTCCCCCCCGGATGATCTGCAAGCCCCACTTTTCTCAGCGAAGGAAGACGGGTTCTCAGGCTTCCAGGACGGCGAACCCGGCGGCCATAACTGCGGCTTTCACCTCGGCCGCGTGTTCGGGGCCGCGTACCTCGAGCGCCAGTGTGACGGCTGCCTGTGTCAACGGCAGCCCTGGCCGGGCGCGTTCGTGCGAGATCTGATGGATATTGGCCCGGTGCGCAACGACACAACCGACCAGACGTTGTAGCTCGCCCGGGCGATCGGTGAGGCGTGTGGTGAAACGGAAGAGACGCCCCTCGTGGATCAAACCGAGATTGATGATGCGGTCGAGCAGGTTCATATCGATGTTGCCACCCGAGATCAGAATGGCCACCTTCCGCGAAGTTTGAGGAAGACATCCCGCCAGACAGGCTGCCAGCCCGACCGCTCCCGCTCCTTCGACGACCGTTTTTGCCCGTTCGAGCAGAAGCATGACGGCTTCGGCGATTTGTGCATCGCTGACCGTTGTGGCCGCATCGAGTTGCTCCCGAATGATCTCGAACGGTAGCTTGCCGATGGCTCGTGTGGCCAGACCGTCGGCGATGGTGTCCACTCGCTCTGCATCACAGATTTCACCTTTGTGCAGGCTTTCTGCGAGGGAAGAAGCACCTTCCGCCTGTACTCCAACCACGTGAGCCTTCGAACCGAGGCCGCGAACCGCAGTGAGAATGCCCGCCAGGAGTCCACCGCCACCGACCGGCACTACGATCGTGTCGACCTCTGAAAGTTGCTCGATGATCTCGAGACCCAATGTGCCCTGGCCCGCAATGATATCCGGGTCGTCGAAACCGTGGACGAATGTCGCCCCTTGCTCGGCGCACAATTCTTTCGCATGTTCGTAGGCTGCAGCGTATTCACTACCAGCCAGGATGGTGTGCGCACCGTAGCCGCTCGTCGCGCTGAGCTTGCTGAACGCCACGGTTTCCGGCATGACGACCGTCGCTTTGACATTCAACATACGTGCCGCGTAAGCAACACCCTGGGCGTGGTTTCCTGCCGATGCGGTAATGACGCCACGTGCCCGCGCCTCAGGGGAGAGTCTACGAATCTTGTTGAGAGCGCCGCGCACTTTGAACGAGCCGGTCTTCTGTAGATTCTCCAACTTGAGATGGATCTCACGGCCACACAGCGCGCTGAACGTCGCGTTTGCGTCGAGAGGAGTCCGTTTCACCACGTCGCTCAAGGCGGAGCGGGCAGCACGGACGTGTTCGAGTGTTACACGTGCTTGTGACATTCGATCCTTCACTTGCAAACCTGCCGGTACAAGACATCCAGCTTGCTACGTAGTTCGATGTCGCTGAGACCTGGCATGGAAGGCTTCAGTTTTTCGAGTTGGGAGCAGGCCTCCTTCGTTTTGCCAAGAACGCTGTTGAGTCGTGCGGTCTGGTACTGACCTTCGTACCAGGGCGCATCTCCGGGGCGCGTACCCGTCGTGATCTGTTGCCAATACGCAAGTGCCCCGGGGATCCGATTCTGTGCTTCCTCGGTGCGCGCAAGACCACGCAATGCCGGCAGGGAATCGCCCTTCTGGCCGAGTGCATCCTTGTACAGCGCCGCGGCTTTCGGGAAGTCACCGATGTTTTCGTAGAGTTTTGCGCGCGTCAGCCTGCTTCTGGTCGCGTTCTCGCCATCGGCTGGGAGCTGCTCGTAGAGGATCAGCGCCACCCTCTGGGCACTCTCGTTGGCCAGGGGATCGGATGCGTTGCGTCTGGCGCCTTCGCGGACAAAGGCGACGGCGAGATCTTCGACGGCAGCCGCACCATAAACGCCCACAAGCGCCTGCCCGTAGGAGCGCGCGTCGGCTTCCGCCTCGGTGAAACGACCGAGTGGCTGGTCTGCTGCCAGGCGTAGTCGCGCTGCCTGGGGATAGAGATCGGGCTGATCAGGAAACCGTTTCTCGAAACCATCCAACAGAGCGATAACCGCACGCGGATCGGCATCCGGCAGGAGATTGCCGTAAACGGCTTTCATCAAGGTCAGTTTGGCGCGGATGGGGGCAAGCGGAACGACATCCGAATCGGACTGGCGTTTCGCCGCCTCGACCAGTTCCTGTTCGAGCCGGGGAATTTCCCGTCCGATCTCTTCCAGGACCGATTCGCGTGGCGCGCCGGCTTCTTGCAGGCGCTCGAAACGACACTGGAGAGTGGCAAACAACGCTCGCAATTCGAAACCAGGATCTCCCTTTACCTTCTCGTAGGCCGCAATGGCCTCATCGAATTGCTTTCGTGCTTGCAGGAGTTCACCCAGACGGAAGTAACCTTCATACGCGGATGCGTGTTGCGGAAATTGCACCACGTAATCACGTACGGCCTCTTCGTATGCCGGGTTGGTTGCCGCCTCTGTACTTTTGGCCGCGAGTGCTTCGCGCGCCTTGAAGCGCAGATATGCGGCATCCACCGCGTAAGGTGCTTTTTCCGCCTTCAGTGCAGCATCCAGTTCGCTTGCTGCATCTTCCATCGCGCCGGCCCGGAATCGGGCGAGTCCGAGGTAATATTGCGCTTCACCCTTGATCGGCCGGAGCGCCGGATCATTGGCCTTGACCACTTCTTCGAGCAAAGGCGTCGCTTTCTTGTCGTCCTTTTTGGCGATGAGCATTTTCGCCAATTCCCACCGTGCAAAGGGATTGTTGGCGTCACCCGCCCATTTCTCCGGGTCATCGACGGAGTGCGCCAACAGGGCGGTGGCGCGCTCGGCCCATGTTCCGCCCGCCCGTCGAAGCTGTTCCAGGACGGCAAGCGCTTCCTGGCGACGGCGGCTGCCCTCGCCACCGGTTGCCTTGCCAGCGCCGTCGAGCAAAGCACGGGCACGCAGGTAACGAATGAGATTGGCGTCACTGCGTTGGGGCTCCGACAACATCTGGTCGGACAGCTTGATTGCTTCGGCCGCACGACCGTTGCGAACGTAGCCGTCGAGCAGGGCGAGGCGGGCCTTGCTGCGTTGCTCGGCAGGGACCTGTAGATCTGCGGCGACCGCCTTGAGGTCAGATCCCGCCAGTTCGAGATCCCCCAATTCAAGAGCGCAGAGTCCACGACCCAGGACACTCTCGACCTGTAATCCACTTCGCTTTTCGCCCCCGGCAAATTCCGAGAAGCCGCGCTGCGCCTGTTCCAGGAGTTCTTTGCGACGGGCTCCGTCAAACAGGCGAGATCCGTAGTATCGCAGCCAGTTCAAATAGTAGAGGGACTGTGAACCAACGACCTGACCACGCTTGTACTCGGGCGTTTCGTAAAGCGCTTCGAGGTCACCATCCTCATCCATGATCTGACGAGTCATACGTTCGATGACGCCAGCGCTCTGGTCGTAGACCTTTTCGAGTGGGTGCTTCACGGCCTCGAATGCGGCCAGGAGTGATTCGCGTTCCGCTTTCCCCTCACCGGAATGGGCCGCCTGATCGCTGAGGGTGATGAAGGCAACGGTCAGTTTTCCCAGCTCCTCGATTGCATGCTGCTGCGCCGCCGTATCGAAGGCGTTGGCGGCCGTCTTCGCCACGATCTGGGTATCAATCTGTTGTGCCGAAAGACGGATCTGCGAGGCAGACTGTGCAGCGGCAAATTCCGGCAGGATGAGAAGGATGGCCATCAGTCCCATTCGCACATCGAACCACCAGAGGGGAGATGCCCTGTGAGGAGACTTCACGACAACTCCTTCAGATACTTGGACATCTCGGTTTTCCAACGTGAGCCGAAGGTCAGCTCCAGGATGCTGCGCATCAGCGCTTTATTCTCTCCCAGTTGGATCAGTTCTCCATTGCCGGCCTTCGCAATGTCGCCGTAGGATCTGGACACCTCGTGATAGAATTCAGGCAGGGGAGCTGGCTTGTACGGTTCGCTGCCATGCAGAGAACGCCACATCTGGCGGTCGAACAGATCGTGTTGGCGCAGTGTGACATCGATGGCGCTGATGAAACCGCCCTGCTGGCGGAACTCGCGTACGATGCGATCGACTTCCGGCACATCCCAGGGATGTGGAGGTGAACCACCGATCAGAATGATGACGCGCTTGGACTGCCGGCGCCACTTGAGATCGTAGACCGCGGTGTCGAGCGCATCTTTCACAGCCTCCTCCCAATCGCCCCCTCCGCCTGCAGATATGTTCGAGAGAAACTCGGTCAATTTCTGGGTGTTGAAACTGAGGTCGCTCCACTTCACGACGTAGTCGTCCCCCTTGTCGCGATAGGCGACGATGCCGATACGGGTGGTTGGCACCATCTTGTGGAGTGTGGCAACGAGTTCTCTGGCATTCTTGCGCACATCGTCGATCACGAACTGCATGCTGTCCGTGGTATCGATAACGATCGCAATATCGAGACCGACCTTGCGCAATCCGCCAACATAGTCACCGAAGTTTCCTGCCAGCCCACCCACGCCACCGAGTCCGCCTCCGGCCCCAAACGACACCGGGGCGTTGATGTCGATCGTTGGTCCTCCAATCTTTGGACCGAAACCGCCAATCTGCGGCAGCTCGGGAGCACGGACGCCTTGAACGGCCGGACCGCTGGGGGCCGCGCGGTGCGGGGCTGCAGGTTCCGGCCGGAGTGCGCCTGCGAGATCCTGCAGAGAGTCGGCGCCGTCGAGATTTTCCTCGCCGACGAGCGGATCATCGATGACCTTTACCCGGATTTCGTCGATCTTCTTGAGCACGGTCAACGTGATTGTCGCGAAGAGGAACAGCAATCCGATGTGTGCCATCGTCGAGACGGCAAGGAGACTGAATGTGCGCCCCCGGTTTGGGGCCCATGGATCGAAGCGTTCCGGTGGCGTCGCAACGTTCTTCATGGAGACTCAGCTCCCGCTGCGTCGCTCCGCGGCGATGGCAATTTGTGAGGCGCCCGCCTTCTGCGCAATGGAGAGGATCTTGACCGCCTGGCCAAACAAGACATCACGATCACCCTCGAGCACGACCGGGGTATCGGGACGTGCGGTAACCAGCAACCGGATCGCATTCTCCAGATCCTCGTAGGCCGTGAGCTGGCGGTTGACGAAGATGTCGTTCTGCGGCGTGACCGTGAGCGTAAGCTCACGCGGCTGCGAGGCGGTACTATCGACTTCGGGCAAGCTGATCTTAGCCCCCGATTCCACCATGGCCGCGCTGGTCACCATGAAGATAATCAACAGCACCAGGAAGATGTCGGTAAGGGGAGTGATGTTGATTTCGGAAACGATGCCCTTCCGACTGGCATGGCGGCTACCGAACGCCATTCAACTGCCTCCCGATGTGAATCGCGTCGAGCACACGGTTGGAAGCGATGGTGAGCGCTGCCTCGATGCGCTCGATACGGGTCTGAAAATAATTGAAAAAGAGCAAGGCCAGGATGGCGACGCCCAGGCCGAGTGCCGTTGCCACGAGCGCTTCCGAGATCCCAGCAGCAACCACGGAGAAACCTCCGCTCCCCACCAGCGCCATGTTGTGGAAGGCCTTGATGATACCTACGACCGTGCCGAAGAGTCCGATGAAGGGGGCGGAACTGCTGACCGTACCGAGGACCCAGAGTGGGCCGCGCAGTGCCTCGATCTCCTCGAACCGCTTGTCCTCGGTCAGATTCGACAGATACTCCATCGAGTCTGATCCATGGCGCGCCAATATGTCGGAGAAAATCCTTCCTGCCGGGTTGGCCGTTTGCGCCCGGGTCGCTTCGATTGCCTGCGTGAAATTCCCCTGTTCCAAGGGGCTGCGGATCTGGTCTGCAAGATGCAGACTCTGGGCGATAATACCGCGCAGCGACCAGGTGCGTTCGAGAATGATCGTGACCGTCGCCACGGAGAAGAGCAGCAAAGGGTAGGTGGCAAGCCACCCCTGCTGAATCATGTCCAGAATACTCAGACCTTCCAAAGGGAACCTCCTCGTTCCTCAGGTGCCGACACCGGCGTTGCACCTTTGCATGACGGAACCCGATCCGTACCGGTCTGGGGTTCGCGGGCCTGCGAGTTATCCATGTGCCTGTCGATGTCTTGACGTATCGCCGGGCGATACGCTTCATTCCGTCGTGCCCGTTCGCTCTATCGGGTTGTCTGCAAGCAGTCAATTTTCACGAACAACCGTGGATGGGGTAGATTCTGCCGCGTCGATGCCAACGTGCTTTCGATACGGGCGCGCGCTGGCAGTTGTACCTGCTGTTGCCCTCCTTTTTCCGGATCTTTCCGCGGTTATCGAGCGCCCCGGGCGCAAGCCTATCATTTGTTTCCCGCACCTGCGTCTCATGCCGGATACAGCCCAACACAGGGTTGTCGTTTTTTTCGTCGTGCGCTTCGCCTGGCGGCTCATTGCCCCTATACTGGCCGCGATGCACCGTGATATTTCAGACGCGAGGCGGGCAAAAAGCTCGCGCCGTTCGTTTTCCGTGTGGTTGGGAGTGTTGTCCTGTTCGATGCTCCTGGCGGTGGGTATTCGAGCACAATCGCCAGAGAGCCCTGGCGGCAATGAGAGGCACGGTACGCAGATCGAGGAGCCGCCGTCGATCCGCACTCCGGTAGCGCAGATCATGGCGCTGACCGTACGGGCTCTGGCAGCAGTCGGCGCGGGCACGGAAGGTCTTGGCTGTCCGCGGGGCGGAACCATTGCGACACTGTGCCGCAACGATGTTTCAGGGACGATCATGAACAGCCAGATGCGAGGGTGTCGCATCGCATCGGCCGACGGCGCCGTCACCAGCGTCAGTGGTGAATTGACGATCACCGCACCAGCCGGCGGTGCGTGTGAAACAGGCATCCTGTCCGAATGTACTTACGTGACGGTACGTGCCGTCCGGTTTGTCGCCACGGTAGCGGATTCGGACGGCGTAATTCTCGATACGTTATCGGTGCCAGACCGGACGGCCGTCTACGAACCACTGATCGTGCCGTGTGACGCTCACGCGGCGCGCTAGCACCAGCTCACTCCAGCGTCGGGGCACGTTGGGTGTACGCAAGGAACACGTCTTCGAGGGACGGCTCACGGACTCGCCAATCCAGCACCTCGACACCGGCCGCACGGATACGTTCAACTACGGGTTCGACTGCTCCGGCGAGATCTCGTTGCACATTGACATGCAGGCGCTCACCGAACGTCACGGTTTCCCCCAGGTCGGCCAGTTCCAGCAACCGGTGCCTCGCGGATCTTGAGTCCGTGCAGCGCAGGTCGAGAACGACGGTGCCGAGGGAACTCCGCAGCGAGGTAGGACTGCCGCATGCAATCAATCTTCCTTCGAGGAGAAAGCCGACGCGATTGCAGCGTTCGGCTTCATCCATGTACGGCGTCGACAGGAAGATGGTTGTTCCCTCCCTCAGGAGGTCGTACAGGATGAGCCAGAAGTCACGCCGTGAGATGGGATCGACACCGATTGTCGGTTCGTCGAGCAGCAGGATACGTGGCTGGTGGACGAGGCAGGTCGACAGACTGAGCTTCTGTTTCATGCCGCCCGATAGATTGCGTGCCAATCGATCCTGGAAGGGATCGAGACGGCTGAACCGAAGCAATCGTTCGATTCGTTTTCGCCGCTCTCCTGGAGGCACATGCCACACCTCGCTGACGTACAAGAGATTCTCGGCTACCGTCAGGGTTTCTGACAGACTGAAGCGCTGCGACATGTAACCGATACGTTCTTTGACGCTGGCGGGATCGTCGGCAACGTCGATCCCATCGATCCGAACATTGCCACTGGTGACCGTGAGAAGACCGGCCAGGATGCGCAGAAAAGTCGTCTTGCCGGCTCCGTCGGGTCCGACCAGTCCGAACAATTCCCCGTGGGAAACATTCAACGACACGTCCCGGAGGGCGACGGCCCCTCCGGCATAGGTTTTTGAGACGGCTGATGTCTCTATGGCGGGGGCAGTCATCGTCAGAGCGGTCCAGCCATCATCCTCGTCTGCGAGAAATCAGGAGGATGGTGGGCGGTCGTCGAGCAAGATGGCGGCATCGGCGGGCATGCCCGGCTTGAGCGCGCCATTTCGATTCACGAGTTCGATCTTCACACGATAGACGAGCTTCACACGCTCGTCTTGCGTTTGGATGTTTTTCGGCGTGAATTCCGACTTGTCAGCGATATAACTGACACGCCCGGGAAAGGGCTCATCGGGAAAAGCATCGACCACCACCTGCGCCGGCATGCCCAGCGCTACACGCCCGAGATCCCGTTCGCTTACGTAGAGATTGAGCCAGGGATGTTCGAGATCGCCGAGAGTGACAATCGAGGCCCCCGGACTCACCGTTTCGCCCGCTTCTCTATTTTTCGAGAGAACGCGCCCAGAAATCGGTGCAAACAGATTGCAGCGCGAGAGATTCAACTCGGCCAGAGCCAGAGCCTTCTCGGCTTCGTGGAGGCGTGCCCGGCCCTCTTCGAGTTCCTCCGTGCGACTTCCTTCGCGCAGGAGGGCGAGTTGTGCTGCGGCCCGGTCACGCGTGCCAAGCGCTGTTGCGTGTGCCGTCGAGATACGGTCGTACTCGGCGCGTGACATGACGCCGCTGGCGAGAAGTTCTCGGGCCCGCGCGAGTTCTTTCTCCTGCAACGTGTACTGGCTCAGCGCCGTATCCATGGCGGCGAGCGCCTGATCAATTTCCTGGCCACGCGCGCCGTTCTTCAGGAGTGTGTAACGGGCCTGTGCTGCAGCGAGTGCCGCCGCAGCGCGTTCGGCCTGCAGGCGGTATTCCCGTTCGTCGAGGCGAGCGATCGGCTCGCCACGGTCGAGTGACGCTCCTTCGTCGACCAGTCTCTCGATCACTGTTCCGGGAACTTCGAAAGCAACATCGACTTCCGTCACCTCGATGATCCCTGATCCACGGATTGCGTGGTTGGCCGCTGCTCTCGAATCCTGCCACCACCACCAGCCGCCGAATCCCATCGCGGCAAGGGCAATTCCCACTATGAGCCGGTGCTGCATGGCGGAGATTTAGAGCATAGCCGCGCGATTAATCCAGTGTGGGGGCAGAGAGTGCCAGGCAACGGTTCCCTTTTCAGCGGTGTCGTTCGAGCAGCCCTCACCACGTCGATGCTGCGTACTGCTGGGGCCAGGGTGCCTCAGGAAGTATGGCCGTGCGCTTTGTGGAGTTGTCGACCGCCTCCTCGATGCCAGCATCGTCATGCTGCGCAACCGAACCCTCTACGGCCCCTCTCATCGCCAACATCACGCTGTGCTCGGAATCGACCCAGGTGCGTACTCTACGCCTTCACATGCAGCTTGATAAAATGCGGGAAGTCCCACCGCGGTCCGGTGGGGGTGTCTGGCGGGACCTCCCTCCCCGAAGGGGGGCTAAGAGAAGGGAGGGACCCACCACACCACGTCAGGGAGACCCTGACGGGTTCAAGATTTTTTGGCTGCTTGCAGAGGTCGTGCCAGACGACACCCCTACCTGGGGCGTGGGTTCTACAACCTGGCGGAGACAACGATGACGCCGGTGAGACACGCGAATATGTTTCACGGTTGTCTCATGCCGGGTTCCAGGATGAAAGGCACGGATCAGGCCGTTGACGCCACCGACACGGATCGGAATGTGCCGCCTCATGCCTCGGCTGGCCGGCGGGCTACGAACCAACCGAAGGAACGTCCCATCCCTTCATGCCCGATCACCGTAAAACCAGCGGCGCGTAAGCCGTCCACAAAGCCGGAGGCGTCGAACCGATCGGCAAGGGGGTGATCAGCCAGGACCTTCACCAACGGGTTGTGGATGAATCCGGCAAGGACCTCCTCCGCGTAGAATGTCCCACCCGGCTTGAGTACTCGCCACACCTCGCGCAGGACACGGCGCCAATCGGGTACATGGTGGATGATGCCAAAATCGAACACGGCGTCGTACGTCACATCGGGAACACCGATATCACTTGCGTCGCCGACCCAAAGGCGCACACGATCCCCCCGACTCGCCAACCGCCGGCGCGCCTGCGCCACCATGCGCGGATCGAGATCGAATGCATCGACCTTTTCCGCCCCAAACAAGTCGAAGATCAGTTCCGTACCTACACCACGGCCACACCCGATCTCCAATGCGTGCCCACCTGGCAACGCACCACCCATCCGAAGCAGACGTGGCGCTTCGTAGTGGCGCTGGAGCGCAGCGCGAATCGGATTGTTCATCAATAGATATTCGACCCGATTGAGCAGCATGGTCCACCTCCAGCTACAACGCTGCGCGCTCGCTCATGCCAATGCAAGCCAAAGATCCAGAGGAACACGGCACGGTCATGTCAACGGGAATCGGGGTATCGCGGGCACATTCGACATTCTCGCCATCTCTGTCGCCTCCAGCACCTTGCGGAGCAATGAGGAACGACCAATGTTTTCCAACTCCTCGTGTGAAAAAAGACGCCGTTCTCCCTCGTTGACGTCAAGCCATCGCTCTACATCATGCTTTTGAATTCGAACACAATGGACCCGTACATCGAGACGGCGGTGGAGGATTGTGTGTGTGACTCGCGCAATCATTTTTCCTCTGGTTGAACCAGTCTCCCCGTAAAGCGGTAGCCAGAGGTCTTTCAGATAAGGGAATCGTCTTCGTTCGAGCAGGATACGACCAGCGGTGTCATGTGCCACGATCAAATCGACGCCCACCCGTTCCACGCCGCGTCGCAGACTCGGTCCCGGAAAACGCTCCGCGTCACCTGCGGCGAAGCTGGCACACCAGCGGCGGAGCGGACATTCCTCGCAGCGCGGCGCAAGCGGGAGACATACGGTCTGCCCCAGTTCCATCACCGCCTGGTTCCAGTCGCCCGGCCGTTTGACCGGCAGGAGGCGTTGCGCCAGTGAACGATGCGGCTCCAGGCGGGAGCCTGGACGGGGCCAGCGCTGCAGGCGAGACAAGACTCGAATGACATTTCCGTCCACCGCGGCGTGCGGTAGACCATACGCAATCGAAAGGACAGCGGCTGAGGTGTATGCGCCTACACCGGGAAGCTTGCGCGCCTCATCGTAGTCGCGAGGAAAACTCTTCCCCTGTTCGTGAAGGATGTGTGCAGCGCGATACAGGGAACGCGCCCGGCCGTAATATCCCAGACCGGACCATACCGACAGCACATCGTCTTCCACCGCACCGGCCAGTGCTCGTATGGTGGGAAAACGTACGATGAAACGCTCGTAAACCGGTTCGACGACCGCAATGCGGGTCTGCTGGAGCATCACCTCCGCCACCCAGATGCGGTACGGGTCTCGATCTCGTCGCCATGCGTAATTGCGCCGGCGACGATCGAACCAACCCAGGAGAGCGCGGCGGAAAGAAGTCGGATTCTCACCGATGTCCGTGCGCATCTCCTTCGGCAGCGCCAAACGGACCCCAGGGCTTACGACAGAAAACCTGGAGTCCGTCTGGCTGGTCCGATACGCCGTTCAGGCATTCTCGCCGCCACTACCGGCGGCTCCCAGAGCGGCATGTGCTGCTGCCAGCCGTGCGATCGGGACACGGTACGGTGAACACGAGACGTAGTTGAGACCGATCTGGTGACAGAAGATCACCGAATCGGGGTCACCGCCATGCTCCCCACAAATGCCCAGCTTGATCTCAGAACGTGTGGTGCGCCCCTTTTCGACGGCGATGCGCATCAACTGGCCAACACCGATCGTGTCCAGAGATTCGAATGGATCCTTCCGATAGATCTCGAACTCGTGGACGTACGGTTGCAGGAAACGCCCCGCGTCGTCACGCGAGACGCCCAGCGTCGTCTGTGTCAGATCGTTGGTGCCGAAGGAGAAGAATTCGGCAGTTTGCGCAATGGCATCGGCCGTCAGGGCTCCACGCGGCACCTCGATCATGGTGCCGACGCTGTACCGGAAACGTTTTCCACGCTCCCGCATCACAGCCTCCGCCGTATCACGCACGATCTTTGCTTGCAGATCGAGTTCCTTCTTTGCTCCCACGAGGGGAATCATGACCTCTGGGAGAGCCTTGAAACCGTCGCGAATGACATTGGCGGCCGCTTCAAAAATGGCTCGTGCCTGCATTTCGGTGATCTCGGGGTAGACGATTCCTAGTCGACAGCCGCGGAAACCAAGCATGGGATTGAATTCGTGCAGCGCCTCGACGCGTGCCCGAATCCGATCGACGCTGATCCCCATCTGTTTGGCCAGTTCCTGCTGTCCTTCCGCATCGTGCGGCAGGAACTCGTGCAGGGGAGGATCGATGGTGCGGATCGTTACCGGACGACCACCCATGACGCGGAAGATCGCCTCAAAATCCGCCCGCTGCAGGGGGAGCAGCTTGGCAAGCGCAGCCCGGCGTTTCTCCGTGCTTTCGGCAAGAATCATCTCGCGCATTGGCCCGATCTTGCCTTCACCGAAGAACATGTGTTCGGTCCGGCACAGGCCTACTCCCTCTGCTCCGAAGGCAATTGCGTGGGCGCATTGATCATCCTGATCCGCATTGGCGCGCACTTTGAGAACGCGTTCCCGATCCGCCCATTGCATGAGTTGCGTGTACTGCTGGTAGACCGGCGCCTGGGCTGGGTCGAGAGACTTGTCAATGAGGACACGCACCACCTCGCTCGGCTGCGTCCGGATCGAACCGAGGAAAACTTCCCCTGTGCTGCCGTCGATGGAAATCGCGTCACCATCGCGCAAAACATGGTCTGTTCCGTTGACCCGCATGGCACCGGCTTCGTAGTCGATTTCCAGTGCTTCACAGCCGGCTACGCACACCTTGCCCATCTGACGAGCTACCAGCGCTGCGTGGCTCGTCATGCCGCCACGTGCAGTGAGAATGCCTTCGGAGGCGGCCATACCACGAATGTCCTCTGGTGATGTCTCGATGCGCACGAGAATAACATCTTCGCCCCGTGCGCGTGCCGCTTCTGCATCTTCGGCGTGGAAGCAGATACGTCCCGTCGCGGCGCCGGGGCCGGCATTCAGCCCTTTCGTGAGGTAGCGCTGTTCCGCCACCGCCTTCTTTTTTTCTGACTCGACAAAAGTCGGCCGCAGAAGCTGGTTCAGTTGTTCCGGTTCGATCCGCAGTATCGCTTCGCGTGGGGTTATGAGCTTTTCCTTCACCATTTCGATGGCAATGCGTACGGCAGCCTGTCCTGTGCGTTTCCCGACGCGGCACTGGAGCATGTAGAGCTTGCCCCGTTCGATGGTGAACTCGATATCCATCACGTCGCGGTAGTGTCGTTCGAGTGTGCGGCGGATTTCGACGAGTTGGCGGTAGCTTTGCGCATCCTTATTCTTGAGTTCGATCATGGGAATCGGCGTACGCGTGCCGGCAACGACATCCTCGCCCTGGGCGTTCATCAGAAACTCGCCGTAATAGATGTTTTCGCCGGTGGCCGGGTCACGGGTGAAAGCGACACCCGAACCGGAGTCCTCTCCCATGTTGCCGAACACCATCGACTGCACGTTGACTGCCGTACCCCAATCTTCCGGGATGTTGTTCAGCTTGCGGTAGACGATGGCACGATCGTTCATCCAGGAGCCAAAGACGGCGCCGATGGCTCCCCAGAGCTGTGCCTGGGGATCTTCGGGGAATTTGATGCCGAGACGATCGCGGATGGCCTGCTTGAACTCGCTGACCAACTCGCGCAAGTCCTGCGCCGTCAGGTCCGTATCCTCCGTTACACCGCGTTGCTCCTTTTTGCGGTGCAGGATTGCTTCAAACGGATCAATTTCTGTCTTCGACTGCGGCTTGAGGCCAAGGACGACATCTCCATACATGGAGACGAAGCGCCGATAGGCATCGTAGGCAAAACGTTCGTTCCCCGTGAGGGCAATGATGCCCTGGACAGTGTGATCGTTGAGTCCGAGGTTGAGAACCGTGTCCATCATGCCCGGCATGGAGGCTCGCGCTCCCGATCGCACGGAGACGAGGAGCGGGTTTTTCGCATCACCGAATACACGCCCGGTCAGCTTCTCGACTCGTGCCAGCGCTGCCGCTACCTCGTCCTGCAGGACCGGCGGATACTTGCGCTTGTTGTCGTAATAGTAGGAACAGACCTCTGTCGTGATGGTGAACCCCGGAGGTACGGGCAGGCCCAGCCCGGCCATCTCGGCCAGGTTGGCGCCTTTGCCGCCGAGCAACGCCTTCATCCCTGCATCACCATCGGATCGCCCGCCGCCGAATGAATAAACGTACTTCGTCTTGAGAGTTGCTTTCGCACCCGCTCGCTTTGGCCCGGCTACAACCAGACGTGCTTTGGCACTCGGTTTTACCTTTGCCGCACTCGTCTTTCCTTTCGAGGTAACTTTTGATGACGCCGCCGTCCGAAGAGTCTTGCTCCCCGCTTTTTTTGCCACAGATCCCGCTTTCACTTTTTTCATAATTCGATCCGTTTCCTCAGTTCGTCCACCAGCCGATCGACCGGCATGCGCTCCTGCTGCATGGTGTCGCGGTCGCGGAGAGTGACGGTATTGTCCTGCATGGTCTGATGATCCACCGTGATCCCGAATGGTGTGCCGATCTCATCCTGACGCCGGTACCGCCGTCCGATCGAGCCCGCCTGATCGTACTGGACCGGGAAATACGGTCGAAGGATGTCCAGGATTTCCATGGCGCGCTCCGGCTGACCGTCCTTGCGCATCAGCGGAAAAACCGCGGCTTTGACCGGTGCGATACGCGGATGGAAGCGGAGTACGGCACGCACTTCGCCGTCGGCTTCGTCCTCATCGTACGCATCGACCAGGAACGCCAGCGTGGCGCGATCTGCTCCGGCGGCGGGTTCGACGACGTACGGCAAAAAACGCTCCTTCGTCTCATCGTCGTAATAGCTCAGATCCTTGCCGCTGTATTCGGAGTGGCGTCGCAGGTCGAAATCCGTACGGTTGGCAATGCCTTCCAGTTCCGACCAGCCGAACGGGAACTCGTATTCGACGTCAACACAGCCTTTCGCGTAATGTGCCAACTCATCTTTATCGTGATCGCGAAGGCGCAGTCTTTCTTTGCGAATTCCGTATTTGATGTACCAGTTGAAACGCTGTTCCCTCCAGTACTCGTACCAGTGGTCGTCTTCTCCCGGTCGAACGAAAAACTCCATCTCCATCTGTTCGAACTCACGTGTTCGGAACAGGAAGTTGCCGGGTGTAATTTCGTTGCGGAACGATTTGCCGATCTGTGCGACGCCAAAGGGTATCTTCTGGCGCGAGGAATTCATCACATTCAGGAAGTTGACGAAAATGCCCTGCGCCGTTTCCGGCCGCATGAAAACAACGTTCGCCGTATCCTCGACCGGGCCCATGAACGTCTTGAACATCAGGTTGAACTGGCGCGCCTCGGTCAGTTCGCCGTCACACTCCCCGGGATGTTTGGACGGCTTCATCGGGCACTGCGCGTCCATCAGTTTGTCGGCACGGAATCGCCCCTTGCACTTCTTGCAATCGACCAGCGGGTCGGTGAACCCGGCCACGTGGCCGGATGCTTCCCAGACACGCGGATGCATGAGGATGGAACAGTCGATCCCCACGATATCGCTGCGCGTGGTCACCATCTCCCGCCACCACGCTTCCTTGACGTTACGCTTCAACTCGACGCCGACCGGACCATAGTCCCAACAGCTCGCGAGTCCGCCGTAGATTTCACTCGATTGAAAGGCAAACCCTCGACGTTTGGCGAGGTTCACCACTTTCTCCATGGTTACGGGACGAGCCATCCGTGTGGCAATACCGATGCAGTGGGGTCAAATCAACGGAGCCACGTTCCGACGGTCGTGCACAGCAGACCCAGCAGGGAAAACCATGTTTGTGGCGGCCTGGTTCTGGTTCGGTGGAAAAGCAGTGTGATTTTCACTGGATGCTGAAGCCTCAAGTCCAGCAGGGCTCCCAGTGGGTAGGATTTCCGATCTCGTCGAATCGGGACGCAGTGAAAGCCGGCGATTTGGCTGCTTCCCCGGGTCGACGACACACCGTGGGTTCGTGTATCACCCTTCCTGTTCCCATGCCTTTTCAACGTGCCCCTCGTCTCACCCCCATGCTCCTTTCGCTCCTCATCGGACTCCTGCCTCTGGCCGCTTCCGCCGTTGATCCGCAGTGCAGGGAGTCGGCCGATGTGTCGATCTGGGTTTCCCCGTCCGTGCCGCAGGTCGGGTTACCGCTGCGAGTCATGGCGGTCGGGGCGGAGCAGCCTCTCTCCGAGCTGGCCGTCGGTACGGACCCTGATCATCGCATGGTGACGAGCACCCCGGTCCGTGGCGGTCCGCCGTGGAGCCTCGACACGCGGATTCCCGTGACGCCCAAAGGCACGGTACGAATCGAAGCGTACCGTAATGAGAAAGTTGTAGCTTGCCGTGAAATCGAGATCGGCGATCCGCAGCCGCATGCGGACAGGCCGAATACTCAGGCGGGACTCGACTGGGATCAGAATACGGAGGCTTTCTATTCCGCATGGATCGAGCGACTGTTCGATGCGCCGCCAACAGAGGCGCTCGGGTTTTCCTCATTGCAAGAGGTCTTACGCGATAGGGAACGCAACTTTCTCTACGATCATTTGCGGCTCGGAGAAGATGATAACAGTAATCGCGCAGCACTACCGGCCAAGCCGGATTGCGCCGATTTGCCGTACTTCCTACGCGCCTACTTCGCGTGGAAGATCGGTTTGCCCTTCGGTGTCCGCTCCTGCAGTCGTGGCACCTCGCAGACCCCGCCGCGCTGCGGTGGGCCCCGCCTCACGGCGCGGCCGGGACAGGGCGCTGACCTGCTCGGTTCGTTCAAGACCTTTGCCCGGGTACTGGTGGATACGGTCCAATCAGGAAGTGCGCGAACCGCATTGGACGACGAGACGACGGATTTTTATCCAGTGGAACTGGCGCGCAGCGTTCTCCGTCCGGGTGTCATCTATGCCGACCCATACGGACACACCCTGATGATCGTCAAATGGGTGCCACAGACTTCCGAGCAGAGTGGCCTTTTGCTGGCCGTGGATGCGCAACCCGACAACTCGGTCGGGCGCAAGCGATTCTGGGAAGGCACTTTTCTCTTCGATAGTAACACGCCGAGCGCCGGTCCCGGATTCAAGGCGTTTCGTCCCATCGTGCGGGATGGCAACGGGCTGCGTCCTCTGCGCAACACGGAGCTCACCTCCGGCCAGCGCTTTCTACCCTTCTCTGATGAACAGGCAAACCTGTCAGCGCGTGAGTTCTATGCACGGATCGGGGGGCTCATCAACCCGCATGGTCTCGATCCGCGGCGTGCCTATGAAGACACTCTCGAGGCGCTCGTCGAGCAGTTGCAGACACGTGTCGGCTCGGTGGACAACGGCGAGCGATATATGCGCAGTCATCCCACTCCGCCGGTCGAGATGCCGACCGGTGCGCGTATTTTTGAAACCATCGGTCCCTGGGAGGACTACGCCACGCCCTCACGTGACATGCGACTGCTCATCGCAATGAACGTCCTCCTCGATCTGCCGCAACGCATTGTCGAACATCCGGAACTGTTCGTCTTGCGCGGTAGTACGGCCGCTGAAGCGCGCGCGGCGGTGGAAACCTTGCACGAGAGCCGGATCCACGAACAGTCCATCGAGTACACGCGCAGCGACGGCAGCCCGTGGAAATTGACGGTTGCCGAAGTGTTGGCGCGCAAGGCGGCCTTCGAGATGGCCTACAATCCCAACGACTGCGTCGAAATCCGTTGGGGAGCACCAGAAGGAACACCGGAATACGCGACCTGTCGCCGTCGTGCACCGGCAGCGCAGCGAGTGCGGATGCAGGAGTACCGCGAGTGGTTTCGTGAGACGCGCCGGCCGCCACGCTGAATGGGCCCGCTCACCTGCATGGAGAGAAAAGCTCACTCGATGTCGCAGGAATCATTGTGGCGCAACGTTTTCCGGATAAACAGGAAACGATTTCAGTGACGGCAGAAAGCGCCCAATCCTCCCTGCCCCCGGGGTCGTTCGGCGGTGCTCTCCCTTACTTCACTTTCTCCAGTGGCACGATGCGACCGTCGGGCAGACACTGTTTGCCCTGCTGCGCCAGCCAGGCGTTGTAGTCGCGGAAAGCGCGATCGAAGGCGGTTTTTTCCTCTTCCGCTTCCTCCTGGAGTTCGCTGTATTTCTTCGGTTCCATCGGCACTTCCAGCAGGCGTTCGGCATCCACACGATGGATTCGGCCCATTTTCCATAAACGATAGATATCGAGCAGCGTTCCCAGTTCTGGATTGCGATCGGCGCTGCGAAAATCCATTCGTTTGGACATCTCCGCTCCGAGCGCACCGATCGGGTTGTACTCCTCCGGATAGGTGCGAGGGATGTGAGTCCATGGTTCCAGGTCTGGCTCCTCGGTGAAGAGGTCCCACAGGGGCGCCGCGCTGGCGTCTTCCCGGCCAATCGGGGGCACACCGAGGATTCGCAGGATCGTGGCGTGTACCGACAGGAAGGATGTCTGGTGATGACTGACGTAGTTGCGACGCGCCCAGGGCGAGGCCACGATCAGGAACGATCTTGCTTCCGAGACATGATCGCCGGGTCCTTGTGGATCGTCTTCGAGAATGAAGACGACGGTCTTCTTCCACAACTCTGGGTTATGAGAAAGCCCGTCGATCAACACACCGATGCCTTCATCGTTATCGGCGACATAGCTCTCCGGTGTGGGCATTCCGGGAGTCGTTCCCTGGGTATGATCGTTGGGCAGCAGCATGTAGGTGAAATCGGGCAATCCGTTCTGGTTTGCCTGTGCGACGACGTATGCGGCACGATCGCGGTCGTGCGCGGCGTAGCTGTAGATCGGGCCGCCTGGATAGGATGGGTCGCTGAACTGCGCAGGCATGACGCCCAGCCGGCCGGGTACCGTCATGCCGACGATCTCACCATAAATGCGGATGGTCCGACCATGATCGAGAAGATGCGTGAACAGGTTTCCGGTGTCCGGCACCGCAGGGTTGCGCAACGGCCAGGATACACCGAGTGTGCCCGGCGGTTCTGACGTGATTCGGCTGGTGAATTCGGTCATGTGGGCCGAAGTGAGGAAAAGGTGTCCGGCATCAGATTCCTGCGATTCGACGAAGAAACGATCCGCAATAT
>CAZEWD010000023.1:0-19488 GCA_964515725.1 uncultured Binatia bacterium (SeqCode) | reverse complement strand
GGCGATGACGGGATTGATGAGTTTCACCAGGTTCTTACCGGGTTCTTCCGTATTCACATCGACGACGATGATCCGTTCCTTCACGCCGACCTGTGGTGCGGCCAGACCGATGCCGGGTGCATGATACATCGTTTCCACCATGTCCTGGACGAGTGCTTCGATTGTGCCGTCGATGTTGGTGACCGGCTCCGACACTTCCTTCAATTCGGGTGACGGATAGGTCAGGATCTCTCGCAGTGCCATGAACGCACCCTAAGGATGATGGTCACTCTCGTTCAAGAGGCGGTGCGAAACGGTATGGCTTTCTTTCCCTCTGCTTGAATCGGTGCTTGCGCTGCTCGATCACGGTGATAATGATACCCATTATCAAATCAGTTCCGTTGGGAGGTCGAACCCGTGCTCCAATCCTTTCTGTTGATGTTTCGCGAGGGCCTCGAGGCCTTCTTGATCGTGGGTGTCACCCTGTCCTACCTGCGCAAGGTCGCACGTACGGATCTGGTCCGTGTCGTCCATCTGGCCGTTGCCCTCGCTGTTGTCGCCAGCATCGGCGCAGGCTGGCTCTTCAGCCAGGCGGATAACCGGGCGTTGTGGGAAGGGATCCTGGCCCTGGTCGCCGCGCTGATCATCATTCCACTCACGGTGCAGATGCTCCAGGCCGGCCGGCACATGCAGGCGCGAATCCAAACGGGGTTGGAGGACAGGCTACATCGGCGGGGTGCCGCATTGGCCGTATTTCTCTTCGTACTCTTCATGATCACAAGAGAGGGAATGGAGATGGCGCTGCTCTTATCGACGCTTCTCTTCAGTGTGGGCGAGATCCGGCTCGCCCTCGGCGCCTCCTTCGGAATTGGCGCCGCCGCGGTGCTGGCCTCGACGTATTCGCGTTATGGGCATCGCATCCATCTCGGTCGATTGCTGCAGATGACCGGGGTTTTCCTCGTTGTGTTTTCCCTGCAACTCCTGATCGTCGGCTTTCACGAACTGGCAGAAGCGAATGTTCTGCCTTATGCGGCGGTGTTGCACGATGTCACAGAGGCCTACGGCCCTACCGGCAAGTACGGTCAATGGTTCAGCTATCTGCTGATTCTGATACCGCTCGCCTGGCTCTCGATTGCTTCAGTGTGGAAAAGCATCTCGCCCCTGTTCGAAAGTCATGGCAATCATGCCGTGAGGAGGAGTTGAACGATGGGAAATGACCCCCGGGAAGAGGCAGAGACGCTACGCCACCTGCCCATTGCCGTCGGACGCTACGATCTGCGCGGACAGATCTCCGAACTTCGAGCGTCCAGCCAATATCGCACGACAAAACATGCCGCGCGCACGCTGTTCAAACGTCCCGAAGCGAGCGTCGTGCTCGTCGTTCTGGCGCAGGGCGAGGCACTGAATGAGCACCGTGTGGATCGACCGGTTCTGGTTCAAACCCTGGAGGGTCGAATCGAGATGCGAAGCGCGGGGCGCACGGAAGAGCACAGTGCGGGAGGCTTGCAGATGCTGGACACCTCCGTCGTCCATGATGTCGTCGCACGTGAAGACAGCGCCATTCTGATCATGATCCCGTGGCCAGATCCGTCGTAATCACACGTGGGCGCGGGCGGGGCCGTGCCCGGATCGAGGATCACAGCGCGACCCGCCCGATGTCACAGCATGTTGAGTGGATCGATGTCGACGATCAGGCGCAGGTCGGAGGCACGTGCCCGCTGGCGTAGTGCATCGAGGATTTGCCGCGCCGTGTGACGGACCGCGCTTCCGTCGCCTCTCAGCAGGAGTTGCCAGCGAAAGCGGTTTCTCAGACGCTCGATGGGTGACGGTGTGGGTCCGAGGACACGGACGGTTGTCAGATTGAGTTCCCGGACACGCGTCGCGAATTGTCGCGCAAGATCTTCCGTGGCCGAGGAGGATACTCCCTCGCATCGGACCAGTGCCAGACGTGCGAAAGGTGGATATCCAAGCTCGCGCCGTGCTGCCAATTCCTGCTCGGCAAAAGCCTGGAAATCGTGGTGCGCTGCGGTCTGCAGGCTGAAGTGAGAGGGCTGGAGCGTCTGGATGATGACTCGGCCGGGATGCGTGCCTCGACCGGCTCGTCCCGCCACCTGGGTGAGGAGTTGGAAGGTTCGTTCCGCGGCGCGGAAGTCTGGTAGGTTGAGAGAGAGATCCGCGAGCAGGACACCAACCAGGGTAACACCCGGAACGTCATGTCCTTTGGTGATCATCTGCGTGCCAACGAGGATGTCGTACTTTTTTTGTTCCCAGGCTTGAATGATCTGGCGCATCGCGCCTTTGCGGTTGGTCGTGTCGCGATCCATGCGACCGACGCGCGCTTCCGGAAGCAGTTTGCTCAGCGCTGCTTCGACCTGCTCGGTTCCCGCACCCCATGCGCCGAGACTCAGGCCACCACATTTTGGGCATGCTGCAGGGATGGGAACTGTGTACTCGCAGTGGTGGCAGCGCAGGGCCGAAATTCGCCGGTGCAGGGTCAGAGACACACTGCAGTTGGGGCAGGTGGATACTTCGCCGCATTGGTGACATTGCAGGAAATTTGAAAATCCTCGACGGTTCAGAAAAACCAGACTCTGGCCACGGGCTGCCAGGTTCGCTTTCAGCGCCGCGTGGAGTTGAGCCGAGACCAGAAGTGTCTTGCCGAGCGCGGAACCTCGGCGCAGGTCGATGAGGTCGACTGACGGCAACGGCCGAGCGGCAACGCGGGCGGGCAGCCGCAACAACGAGTACCGTCCTGCACGCGCGTTGTGATAACTTTCCATGGATGGTGTTGCGGATCCCAGAATCACGGGGCAGCCGGCCAGCTTGCCGCGCATCACGGCGACATCACGGCCATTGTACCGGATGCCGTCGTCCTGTTTGTAGGCAGCGTCATGTTCTTCATCGACGATGATCAGCCCGAGTCGAGGCACGGGAGCGAAAATGGCGGAGCGCGCGCCGACGACGATCGGCACCTCGGCACGAGCGATTTTACGCCATTCATCCCACCTCTCACCGTCCGTCAGATTGCTGTGCAGGACCGCCACGGCGTCGCCGAAACGCGCTCGGATGCGGTCCACGAGCTGGTGCGTCAGAGAGATTTCGGGCACGAGGACGAGAGCGCGACGCTGGTCGGCGATACAGCGTGCAATCGAACGCAGGTACACTTCGGTCTTGCCGCTACCCGTAACGCCCCAGAGAAGGAACGGTTGAAAGCCCCTTGGGATGGCGGCGCAAATGGTATCGACCGCCTCTGTCTGGGCGGATGAAAGCTCCACCAGGCGATCTTCACCGACGGTGCCAGGCAGGACCTCCCGGTAAATTTCCTTTTCGTGGCATTCGACCAGGCCGGCTTTCATGAGTGCCCGCAGTTTCTGGGAGGCCTCACCGAACGTGGATTTGAGTTCCATCGCCCGGGCGTGCCGCATCGGGTGATGGCGCAGATAGGCATAAACGGCAAACTGGGCCGGCCGCTTGCGTTGCCACTCCTGCTGCTGTTCGATCGTCAACTCACGGCAGGCACGATACCAGCGTTCCCGGCGTGTCGGACCGCCGGCGCCTTCCAGACGTTCGCTCAGGCGGACCCATCCACCCTTTTCGAGTCGCTTCAGGCGCCCCAGTGTGGCGTGCGGGCCATGACGCACCACGAAGTCGAGTGGTTCGGGACCGCGGTTGTCGAGCCAGCGCAGGAGCGACTGGTCCGCCGGGCGCAGATCGCCGGGCGGAGGAAGCGGACGGACGGTTTCCGCGAAACGGTGAATCTCCAGCCGGACGCTGCCCGGTAGTGCTGTGGTCAGCGCATCGGCGAAAGTGCCCAGATAATAGTCGGCCATCCAGCGCGCGAGATCGAGCACGCCGGGGTCGATGAGACGTTCGGTGTCGAGGACGGCAACGATCGGTTTCAATCGGGGGTGTGGCGACTGAGCGATTCGTTCGACGATGATCCCCACGACGCGTCGCGCCCCCAGGGGAACCACGATGCGCATCCCAGGAATCGCCAGGGCAGACATGGAGGCCGGCACCGAATAGTCCAGCATGCCGAGGTCACCGGCCGCAGGAATGATGACCACACGCGCGATCGGTGCGGCCTCGGGTACTTCGTCCGCGGTCGCTTGCATCGCCTCCGCGGTAGCATTCTATCGTCTGCTCCGGAAGCGATCGCTACGGGTAAGAACAATCGCGGTGCCATCGTTACAGGGCAGGGAACCGAATCTGCCGTGTTGGCCTGATTTCACAATGGCATCCGGAAGAAACGCCACCAGGAATAACTGTGCCAGGCACTGCAGGCGATCCATACGAGAGCCATGCGACGGAAATTCTCTGGGTCCATACGGCGTGAGGCCACGGTGATGACCAGAAGCGACATGACGAGTGGCGTGGTGGCGAAAATGTCCCAATCCCCAACGTATCCGAAAACCGGAAACCAGAAGCCGTTCAGGAATAACCAGCCGGCGCTTCCGAGCAGGAGCCAGCGTTCCCGGCGTGTGCGGCTGTATGCGGCAGCTTCCGGAAATGCGAGCAACGCCACCGGTGAAAGTGCAGCCAGACAGAAAAAGATGTCACGCAAGTGCACGGTACTGAAGAAATCGTATCCACAATTCGTGATGCAATATGCTTTTATCCACTGCACGGGGGCTTCGATGTTTCCCAGAGGCGATCCGCCGTATAGCGCAATACCGGCCTTGTAGAGTATGAGCGGTGGCACGCCCGCAGAGAGAAAGATGAGGATTCCGGCGAGCAGACGTTTCCAGCCGTTGCCGCGCCACACGTACCAGATGTGTGCGGGAAACCAACAGAGACCCGAACCGTGTGAAAACACCGCGAGAGAGAGAAACAAATTCGATCCGAAAAACCGGCGCCGTGTCGGATTGTCGAAGTACAGAGTCGTCACATAGGCGTACCAGCACACGAAAGCGGCTGTCTTGATGGTGCCTTTTTCGGGATAGCCAAAAAACAAGACCATGAACCCCGATGACAAGAGCATGGCGAGAACCAGCGGCCATTCCGCACTGAGAGCGCGACACCAGAGAAATAGACCAACGACGGCCAGCATGCCAAAGACAACGGATTCCAGTTGTACCATCGTGGAGGCTAGGACACCGTAGGCGGCACCCAGCCGGATCAGCGATGACGAGATGAGTACGCCGAGTGGTTCGGCCGGTTCTACAGATACGTATCGCGGCGGTTCTCTATCGATTCCGTGGTAGTCACCGAGCCAATACGGCACCCGTCCCATCCAGAACAGAACACCAAAGAAGACTGCCAGTCCGATCGATACGATGACGGGATGGCGCAATCGGGGCCGCCAGTTCGGGCACCAGCGACCGAGGCATTCGGCAACGACCATTGCCGCACCCGTATAGGCCGCGGCAGTGCCCGTACCGGGAGGGAAAATGTCACGCAAACCGCGCCAGAGCCACTGATCGACGTCATTTGGATATTGAGCCGCAAGAGCTGCGGCAACGACCACGAGCAGCAGCCGTATCTCAGTGCTTCCAAACATCCGGTACCCTGTGGCGACGCATGGCGATGAGTGTTCCATAGCCTCACCGTTGCGTGCAACGGGTGGCAGATGTGCCCTGATTGTGACGTTGAACTCCTCTCGGAGGATTCGGGGACCTGTTGGTTCTCCCTGCGTACGGCGATCGCGTGATGGACCCGATTCTCAGCGGCTCTAGATTGCAGCTTCAATGTTTCTTTTCGGATTGAAGGTTTTTCCCCCACCGCATAAACGGGGGCCCATGATCTGGTGGATCGTTCTCTTGTTGATACTTCCGTTCCATCTCGAGGCCCAGGAATTCGAAGGAGAGGGACCTCTTCCGGCGCGGAATTTCCAGCCAATCCAGCAGATTTTTCTGAACCTGCCTTTCGAACGTGCACAGGTGCTCGCTCCCGGCCGCTGGCGGCTCTACGTGGAATCCGCGGAGAGTAACGAGATCGCGACCAATCAGGGGCGGGTCGAAGCGGCACTGAAGTTCGAACAGAACCGGACCGTATTGGGCGGCGCGATAGGTGTGCATGCCGGCTGGGAAGCCGGTATGGAAGTGCCTTTCCTTTCGCGCTTCGGCGGCTTTCTCGATCCTCCCATCGATTTCGTCGAGGATCTCTTTGGACTGAGCAACGTCGAGCGCAAGATGTGGCCAGACAATTCCTTTGGTGCGTATTCCGTGGACCGTGACGGGAAGCCGCTTTTCCGCGGGCAACGGCAGTACATGGAACTCGGTGACATTTCCTTCTTCACCAAACATGCCGTCTGGCAGCCTGAGGTTGGCCCGAGGGTGTCGTTGCGCGCCGCCGTCAAGGCTCCAACGGGGCGGTCGAGCAGTATGTTCGGAAGCGGTAAGATGGACTTCGGTTTGGGTTTGGCGGCGGAGCAGCAAGCTCTGTCCTGGTTGGTCGTCTACGCGAACGTGGCCCTGATCTATCCGATGGGTCCGATCACGCCGCAACGACTCACGCTCAATCCGATCGTGACGCAGGGACTGGCGGTCGAAGGCCAACTGGGGAAGGGCTTCTCGGTGGTTTTCCAGCAAGGAATGTACACGAGTCCATTCCACGGATTGGATACGCGAGTGCTGGAGGGAACGGTGGTGGAACTGGCCCTGGGCCTGAACTGGCGTTGCGCCGACTTTTTGTTTCAGTTGGGCGGGATCGAGAATGTCAGCGGTGTGGCGCAGGCGGCGGATTTCACCCTGCTCGCGCGCCTGGTCTTTTCGCCCCGGTACTTAGACCTTGCGCTGTGAATGTTTCGGCGAGGGCGCTTCGGCTGCTGGTTGTTTCCAGGCAAGCAGAGCTGCGCCGTCCGGGAATGCGGGCCTCACTTCGATTTTGCCGAATCCGGTGGTAGTGAGCCATTCGGACATCTTCTCGACGTTTCGGAGTACCGGCGGTTTCCCGAATTCGCCGGTCTGCCAGCGCCGGAGGTGTGGCCGGTCGCGAGTCAATGTGCTGCAGACCAGACATCCCCCCGCGGCAAGGGACCGATGCGCAAGCTGGAGAGTCTTGCGAATTGCCTCTTCTCGTTCGAACCAGGGGAACAAATTGATCGCCAGGATGACGTCGGGATCGCGGCTGGTGAGGTAGCTCGACGGGTCGGTGGCGTCACCGACAGAGAACGTGATGCATTTCAGGCCCTCGGCACGGATCAGTTCACGGCCGAGAGTCACCTTGCGCGGGTCGCGATCGTGGCAAACGATTGTCAGGCCGCGGTCATGCCGTCCACGCGCGATCTCACGAAGATACGGAGCCGTTCCCGAGGCGATATCGAGCACGGTCGTGGTCAACCCGAGTGACTCCCTGCGCTGGAGCAATTCCTCGACGATCTTCCTGGTGGCCTGAATATGTTGGCGGAGGGCATCCCAGGCCTCGACCTGCAAGAACATCCGGTCAATGACCTTGCCCAGAACGCCCCGGCCCTGTGCCTGGTTGCGATACGCGTATTCTTGCACGGCACCCGATGTGACGCCGTGTTCGGCGATGAGACGGAATCCCTCCGAATAACGGCCGAGGAGGCGGGTCAGGCTAGGTCCGAACGGCATCGCGCCGCGACGCTAAAGAACCGGTGTGGAGAGTGCAAGGTCAGGTATTTTCCAGGGTCGTGACAGAACATCCGGGGCAATCCGCGGATCAACTGTGCACAACGGGGTGTGGAAGGTCCTGTAGGCCGGGCGTACGTGCCTGACTGGACACCCCGCGACTCCGAGCTAGAGTCGCGCGCGTCGGGAGGGACCATGCCGTACAGACGTGCCGAAGAGATGACCTACACAGAGTTGCGGGAGCTCGATCTCACGCGGACCGTTTGTTTCCTTCCGGTGAGCGCCCTCGAAGTGCATGGGCCGCATCTGCCTCTCGGGATGGATTTATTCATGGCACGATGGATGGCGGAGGAGGCGGGCCGGCGGTTTTCTGAAACGCATCCGGACTGGAACGTCGTTCAGTTGCCGCCGTTGCCGCTGGGCACGGACGAATTGCCGTTGGCCGGTTCCATGGAAGTGTCACAGCGGACGCTCTACCAGACCTTGTTATCGCAGGGACGGTCCCTGGCGCGTGCAGGGTATCGCTATATCGTTCTGACAAACGGCCACGGTGGACCGCGCCATGCGGCAGCCATCGAGTCTGCCTGCCGCCGGGTCAGCAAACGCTACGCGATCCAGATGTTCTCCCCTGCGGCGCTCGTCTTGCACAGGATCATCACGGGCCAACGTTTCGCGACGGTCGAATCTCTGCTCGGGCGAGTCCTCGGCGAAGAAGAGCGCCACGGCCTCCTCAATGGTGAACATGCGGGGAGTTGGGAAACATCCTTCATGCTCGCCCGCAATCCGAGCCTCGTCGCTCCGTCCTGGCGGGAGCTGCATTTCACCAGACCGCCGAGTTTCGGTCCCCTGGTTCGAATCGGAGAGAGGTTGGCCGGGCGGCGCGAACGGCGCGGGCGGGATGCCACCAAGGTACGCGAGTTGTTCGGCGGATTATCCCGAGGCATCGGTTGGCTGCTGAACGCCCAGTACGGCTACGGGGGCACGACGGTTACCTATTCGGGAGATCCGTCCGTCGCCTCTGCGGATGTCGGGCACGCGTTTCGTGAAGTGATGGTGCGCGACTGTGTGGAGATCGTCGAAGCCGTGACTGCGGGCCGCATGCATGCGACGGAGGTGCGCAGCATCGCCTCCGATCATCCTCCGATCCAGCCGAACTTCGGACTGAAGCTTGCGCTGGCCGTCACCGCCGTGCTCGGGCTTCTCATTCTGTGGTGAGGAGTGAGTGCCGGATCGGGTACGGACTGGGACCGGTTCGCCTTCCTACCGGTGCAAGAACACGGGGCAGGTGGTATTGCGCAGGACGTATTCGGTGGTGCTGCCGAGCACCAACTCGATGATGCGGCTGTGGCCGTAGGCCCCGATGAACAGCAGGTCGTAGTGATGTTCACGGAGAAAATTGGCGATGCGTTCGGGTGCATTGCCCGTCTGTTGCAGTTCGAAGCTCGTTGGCAGGTCGTACGAGGAGAGATAGCTTTCGGCCTCGCTCAAAATCTTGCGTCCCGCCGTTTCATCGCGATTTACCGTGAGCACGCTCAATGGCAGAGCGAGCGTCGCACAGAATTCCGCCGCGGATTGCATCGCGGCAGCGGCGCGTTGGCTGCCATCGTAGGCCAGAAGCGGCCGGGTGCATTCGCGGAATTCCTGGGTGCATACAAAGACCGGTTTTGCCGCTCTCCGAGTGATATTCTCTGCGGTGCTGCCGAGAAGTCCGGTCGAGAACTTCTCGTTGACTCCACGATGACCGATGATCAGCAAGTCGGCCGTCTTGGTCGCTTCCGCAATCTCGTTGGGGACCACACCGGTGGCGAGGATGCTGTCGTACCGTACCCCTGCCGCCGCCGCCCGATCACGGAACTCATCGAGAATGCCTTTGCCCCTCTCCTGCAGGACCTCGCGCATTCGGGAGGAGAAGTCGAGGTAAGGCTCGAACCCAAGAGATCCCGAGATGTCGTGAAAGAAAGACCCTTCGATCGAAACGATGTCAATTACGTGCAGACCGAGGAGTTTTGCTTCCAGCTTCTGGGCCAGCCATATTCCGTAGCGTGCTGCCGTGCGTGAGTGCTCGGATCCGTCGAGTCCGACCAGGATCGTTTTGATCATGAAGCACCTGTATCACCCTGGCCCCGAGTCGAACAAGATCATGTGCCGGCAGGCCACCTCGGTAGGCCGAAGAGCCGTGCAGGCTGTTGTCTGACGCCAACGGTGCGTGTAAGGATGATCACCGTGAAACATCGTGCTGAAAAGACGGATCGGGCAGGCGCACAACTCGCGATGCTGGAGGAATTGAAACAGGTGGCCGTTCAACTGGGTTTCCAGGTCCGAGAGGAAAAATTGCTGCGCGAGGTGGGCTATCACGTGCGAAGCGGCGGCTGCCGCCTGCGGAACACGAATCTGATCCTTCTCGACCGGCAAGCCTCGCCGAACGCTCGACTCGATGTGCTGGTCGATGTGCTGGCAACGATGCGTCTCGATGATGTGTATCTCTCGCCAGCAGCCCGGGAATTGCTCGATCGGGCCGTTTCCGGAGCGGACGGCATCGAGGTTGCGGCTCCTTAGCCGCCCGCGAGGCTGAGGTGCCCCGAGCAGCCCAGAATCCTGCAGACGGCCGGTTCGAGATTTTCAAGGATCACCTGCGCCGGCAGGGGTTGAAATCGACCTCGCAGCGCGACGATATCGCGCAGGTCTTCTTCGGAAGTAAACGGCACATCAGCGTCGATGAACTGTACCGGGCCGTCAAGAAGATCAACCCGCGGATTGGTTATGCCACCGTGTATCGAACGATGAAGTTGCTCACGGAATGTGGTCTGGCCACGGAAAGCCATTTCCGGGACGGGGAGGCGCGCTACGAGAGCGCCGATGAGAGCCACCATGATCATCTGATCTGTGAGGAGTGTGGCCGGATCGTGGAGTTCGAGGAGGAGCGGATCGAAGAGTTACAGGCTGCCGTGGCCCGCCGGCTGGGCTTCTTGTTCACTGGTCACAAGATGGAACTGTACGGCGTGTGTGCAGATTGTCAGCGCAAATCCAGCGAAGCTCCTGCCGCTCGAAAGGAGAAAAGCTGATGCCGTTGCCGGACCAACTATCCGTTCAGGAACTGAAGCGACGCCTCGACCAGGGCCATCAGATCGTCCTGTTGGACGTTCGTGAGCCGGAGGAAGTGGCACTTGTCCGGATCGACGGCTGCGTGCATATCCCGATGGCCGAAATCCCCAACCGGATACACGAACTGGCCCCGCAGGCGGACATCGTCGTCTACTGCCATCACGGTCTCCGCAGTGCCAGCGTGGCTGGCTTGCTGCGGCGGCAGGCATTCTCCAATGTGGCCAATCTGACCGGCGGCATCGATGCCTGGGCCGCCCTCATCGACCCGCGTCTTGCCCGCTATTGAAAGGCGCCGGGGGGTGGCGCCCTCGGCATGGACGCGGTTCCACGTTTTCCGTTCCCTGCCCGGTCCCGCCGTCAACGACCTGCCGTGAGTCCAGTGGTCTCCTCCAGGCCCAGCATCAGATTCAGATTCTGAATCGCGACGCCACTGGCCCCTTTCCCCAGGTTGTCGAGAATGGCCATCAGCAAGACGTGGCCGGAAGGATGCGGCAGTACGTGCAAGTCGATACGATTGCTGTCGTTGCACGCCAGCGGATCAAAACTGCGGTTGTCGGAACGCACGGGGTCCTGGTAGCGCACGACCCGCACGAAGGGCTCGTCTTCGTACCGTTGAGCCAGGACCTCCCAGATCTCTTTTGCAGGACGTTGTAGCAACTGGGCGTGCAGCGGGACCTGCACCCGCATGCCGCATCGGAAGGGACCGACGGAAGGTTCAAAATACGGTTCCCGCCGCAGGCCTGTATACCGCATCATTTCGGGGACGTGCTTGTGGACGCGTTCGAGCGCATAGGGCGCTTCATAGGGCAGTGACAGGAGCCCCTCCGCGGGATCTTCCCACTGTTCGATCAACTGCCGTCCTCCCCCTGAATAGCCCGACAGGGCGTGGATCGTCAGCGGACTTTCCGGGTCGAGAACTCGTGCGTCGATGAGTGGGCGGAGCAGGAGTACGAAGGCAGACGAGTAACAGCCCGGGTTGGACACCCTCTTGGCGGCACGTATCTTTTCGCGCTGGCCGGGAACCAGTTCGGGTAAACCAAAAACCCAGTCCTCGGCGACGCGGTGTGCCGTGCTCGCGTCAATCAATCGCGTCGGATGATCGGCCGCCCAGGCGGTGGCTTCCCGAGCAGAATCGTCCGGCAGGCAAAGGATGGCCAGGTCCGCCGTGCGTAGCATCTGGCGGCGCGCCTCGACGTCCTTACGCCGTTCATCCGGCAATACGATCAACTCGATGTCGGATCGGGGCTCCAGCCAGTCACGGATGCGCAGGCCAGTCGTTCCAGCGTGTCCGTCGATGTAGACCTTCGGTCGCATGCAGCGAGGCTAACCCCGGATGCCTGCCGACTCAATCGTCAGGATTCCCCTCGCGTCGAGAATTCTGCCAGGGCGAAAGGCCCGATTCCGCGATCCATCCTCTTGCCGCTTGCCTTGAAGGCGCCGCCATCGCTAAGGCGGGCGCAGTATTTTGCGAGGAAAGCCGATTGGATGAGCACAGCGTATAACTGCAAGAGGTGCCCGGGGTTTTGCTGTTCCTATCCGGTCATCGAGGTCACCCAGCGAGACATCCGGCGTCTCGCAAAGCATTTCGGGATCGAGCCTGAGCAGGCTGAGAAACGGTTTACCCGCAGTGGAGATGATTCCAAGCGGATTTTACGGCGCAAGCAGGACGAACATTTCGGCCGTATCTACCGGTTGTTCGATACCGTAACACGACGCTGCACCGTCTATGAGGCGCGACCCGGTGTCTGCCGCGAGTATCCGACCATGTACCGTTGCGGATACTACGAATTCCTCAAATTCGAGCGGTATCAGCAAGAGGACCGGGACTGGGTTGCCACCACTTCCAATGGAGAATGGCCATGAGGGCGGAGTGTGTGCTTCGGCCGCGGGTCCGGACCGATCGGTGGAGGCCACTTTTCACGCCACGGGCAACGGGTTGCTACGTCAACGACCATACAGTGGTGCGTGCGCGGGATGGGCGCTGGCACGTCATCGGCATCACCAAAATGACGCCCGAAATGAACTCCGACCAGGAGCGTTATTTCTGCCACGGTTCCGGGGTGTCGCTGGTGGACGGTGATTTCGCCGAACACTGGAAGGCCTGTGATTTCGGCCATCGGGCCTGGGCGCCCGCCGTTGTTTTCGATGGACAGAAATACGCCATGCTCTACGGTCCTGGTCTGTTGCGGGCCGCGGTGTGTTTTGATGATAGCCTCGACCATTGGCTGGAAGTGCCGTGTTCGGTGGTGGGCGCTCCACCTACCGGAAACCTGCGCGACCAGATGGTTGTTCGTCTCGATGAGGACACGTGGCTCATGTACGCCACGGCGCTCTACGAGGGCCGCGGCGCAATCAGTGTGTTCGTGTCGGAGAATCTCGTCGACTGGCGTTTTGTGCGCTTTGCCTGGCGCACATCGTCTTTCGTCGTGCGCCAGGCTCCCTGGTCTGCAGCCGAGTCGCCGTTTGTCTTCCGGCACGGCGGCGAATACATCCTTTCCGTAACCTACACGACGAGTGTGGACGGACCTGCCGATTACCACAACACCCTGTTGTTCCGCTCGCCCAACCCTTTCGATTTTGGCAGCTACGATGGCGCCGAATCGGATGTCTGGGCCTCCCTACCGCTGCATGCGCCGGAATACATCTGCGATCCCGCGACGGGCCAGTGGTACGTGACTTCAGCCGGCTGGCCCGGTGACATCTTTTCCTCAGTCCTTCCCGGCAGCGTCGCAATCACCGAGTTGGACTGGCAGGCCGATGCTTGATCCCGCCTCCTGGCGCATGCCTATGGCCGATCAGTCTTGCGTTTTGTGAAGCGCGGTATCCCGGGATGTATCCGCGGCGAGGACGAAGATAGCCACGTCGGCGTTCCAGTTCGGATCTTCGGTCACCAGCGTGTTCGTCTCGGTGTCGAGATAAACGCGCCGTTCGATCCGGATTCCCTTGGTGGCACAGAGTTCCTCGAAATCGAGAATCGACGGAAAGCGACGATTCGGGGAATTCCACCACTCGAACTTGTAGGGTCCTTCTGATTTCGGCGAACGGCCGGTTCTGTACAGCATGCTCCTCAGCTTGTGGTAGGCGAAGTTCGGAAAGCTCGCGATGGCCCGGCGCCCGACACGCACCATTTCGCTCAGGATGTGTTCGGTCCGCGTGACCGACTGCAGGGTTTGCGAAAGAATCACCAGGTCGAACTGTCCGTCGCTGAACAACGCAAGACCGTCTTCGAGATTGTGTTGAATGACGTGCAGCCCGCGTTGCACGCAGCGCAGGATGGCGTCTTCGTCCAGTTCGATTCCCACGAGGCGCTGGTGGCCCTGTTCCCGGAGTTGCGCCATCAAACCGCCATCGCCGCTGCCCAGATCGAGCACGCTTGCGCCCCTGGGGATCAAGGCGACGATTTCTTCGTAGTCGAGCCGTTCGCCATGGAAAATGCTGGTCGGTTCGGGGGCTCGGTCGGGCAGTTGGATGCCCCATTCACGATTGCTGCACAGATTCGCCAGAAAGCCACCGATCATTCCGCCATAGATTTCCAGCTTCTCCTCGAGGAGAAAGGAATCGTGTCCTCCCTGCGTCTCGATGTTGCAGTAGGATACGTCGCGGTCACTGGCCGCCAGGGCATGTACGATGGCTTTGCTTTGCTGCGGTGGAAACAGCCAGTCGCTGCTGAAGCTGAGGACCAGCCATTGGCACTGCGATCGTCCCATCAGGGTCTGTAGTTCCGCCGCGGTGCCGCCGAGATCGAACAGATCCATGGCCATCGACAGTGTGACGTAGCTATTTGCGTCGAACCGCTCGACGAACTTGTGTCCCTGGTAGGCGAGATAGGACCCGACGGAAAATTTCTTTTCGAACGCCGTGGCGATGTCTCGTGGCTTGAGGCGGCTCGGGTCGAATTTGGCCGTCATGGCATCGCGCGAGAGATAGGTGATGTGCGCCAGCATGCGGGCCAGGGCGAGACCTACGTTTGGGCCGTTGCCGTGCTCATAGTATTGGCCGCGGCGGTAGCCCGGATCGTGCAGAATGGCATTGCGGCCGACCACGTCGAAGGCCACGGCCTGGCTGGTCAGCCGGGCCGAGGTCGCCAGTGCAATACAGCCGCGTACCCGCTGCGGTAGGCTGGTTGCCCATGCAAGAGCCTGTTGGCCGCCGAGCGAGCCGCCGATCACGGCGCAGAGTTGGTCGATTCCCAGATGGTCGAGGACTCGCCGTTGCACTTCGACCATATCGCCGACCGTGACGGCCGGGAAATCGGCGCCGTAGGGCCGTCCGGTACGCGGGTTCGTGCTGTTTGGTCCGGTGGTGCCACGGCAACCACCCAGGACATTCTGGCAAACGACGAAGTAGCGATTCGTATCGATCCATTTTCCGGGTCCGACGAGAATATCCCACCAGCCCGGCGTATCGTCTTCGGTGTGCCGCGCCACATGCGAGTCACCGCTGAGAGCGTGACAGATCAGTACCGCGTTGTCGGCCTGAGGACTGAGCGTACCGTAGGTTTCGTACTGGACTTCGACCTGCGCCAATTCTCCGCCCAGTTCCAGTGCGAGAGGGCCCTCGAGGACCATCAGTCGCGCATGGCGCAACGGGGCTGCGCTGCGTTGACTGTCGCTACTCGAGAATTCCAGAGCGTCTGCTTCCACTGCCATCGGTCGATTTTCTGGATTGGGTTACGAGAGGGTTGCGGACTCGCCGTACCGGAAAGCGGCGCCGGGACGACGCCTTCCGGTACAGTCGCGGAGCAATCCGCCGATCGGTTGCACGGTCTACGATTGAGATGCTTCGAGCGCTGCGTCGAGATCTGCGATGATGTCGGCAACGTCTTCGATTCCCACTGAGATCCTCACATAATCGTCCGAGACGCCGGTTTCCTTCTGTTCCTGAGGGGTCAGTTGGGAATGGGTCGTCGAGGCGGGATGGATCACCAGTGTCTTGGCATCGCCGATATTCGCCAGATGACTGGCGAGTTTCACACTGTTGATGAATTTGACCCCCGCATCGGCACCGCCTTTGATCCCGAAGCCGATGACGGCGCCACACCCGTTGGGCAGGTAACGCTTCGCATTTTCGTGGTCGGGGTGGCTCTTCAGACCCGGATAGTTCACCCAGGTCACGCAATCGTGTTTTTCGAGGAAGCGGGCCACCGCGAGGGCGTTCGAGCAGTGCCGCTCCATACGCAGGTGCAGGGTCTCCACGCCGAGCAGAAACAGGAAGGCGGCAAACGGACTCATGCACGCTCCTGTGTCTCGCAGCCAGTGCGTGCGTATGTGCAGGACGAACGAAATGTTTCCGATTGGCCGCAGCGCTTCTTCGAAAACGACGCCGTGGTAGGCTGGATCCGGTGCGCAAAACTCGGGCCATTTCTCGGGCGTTTTCGCCCATGGGAAGTTGCCGCTGTCCACAACCGCTCCGCCGATGTGGACACCGTGTCCGCCGAGGAACTTGGTGGTCGAATAGATCACCACGTCCGCACCATGTTCGAAAGGCCGGAGCAGGTAGGGTGTGAAGGTATTGTCGCAAAACACCGGCAGGTCGAGCGAGTGCGCGATGTCGGCAATGCGCTGGAAGTCGGGAACATCGTTTCTCGGGTTGCCAACGCTCTCGAAATAAACACAACGCGTGTTTTCATCGGCCAGTTCGCGGATCTTTTCAGGGTGGTGCGAATCGAAGAAACGGACTTCGACACCCAATTTCTGGAGCGTCTGTGTGAAGAGCGTCCACGTGCCGCCGTAGAGGCTGGTGGCGGAGATGAAATTCTGTCCGCTGTGGCAGATGGTCAGCAGAGCGGCCGTGATGGCCGATTGTCCCGAAGCGAGAGATAGGGCCGCCGCACCCCCCTCGATCGCAGCGAGGCGTTTCTCGAGCACGTCGTTGGTGGGGTTCATCAGACGTGAATAGATGTTGCCGAACTCTTTCAGAGCGAACAGGCTGGCTGCGTGTTCTGTGGTGTCGAACAGGTAGGACGATGTCGCGTAGATGGGTACCGCCCTCGAATGTGTGAGCGTGTCCTTCTCCTGCCCCGCATGAAGCGCAAGTGTGCCCAGTCCGGGTTTCCGTGTGTCTGCCATAATTTCTCCAGGCCTCCTTCGATGAGAACGACGCAGAGTTAATCACCCGAACGAGCGCGCATCCAGACTTGCCGGGGAATTGTCCACGTCTGTGGTTGCCGGTCGATGCTCCTCGCCCTGTGCCGTGGATCGGTGTTGACTGCCTTTTGTCTGCCGCAGGCGGGCACCTGCCGGGATGTTGTGGATTGGGCCAGCGCAGGTTCCCCACGCATTCTGCAAACGAACACGCCTTCGGTACGGGAGACATCCGCAGGGTGATGATGGAAAAAGATCGAACATTCCGATCCTGCGAATGAGGGAAAAACCCCTCGGCTGGTGTGTTGGTGTGAAATTTCCGTCCACACCGGCTCTGGATCTTCGTGCCTCCGAAGTTCGGTCCCTTTTACCGTCGTTTACGGCCCTCACGGCGAGATCCGCGCTTGTCGCCCTCTTCGCGTTTCGGTGCACCCGCGCCGGAGCCGAACAATTCTTTCAATCGGTCTTGCACTGGCACGCGCTCTTCCTGGTGGCGCTGGATGCGAGCTTCGATTTCCAGACTCGATTGGATCTCGCTCAGGAATTCATCGATCGCCAACTCGGCCAGCGCGTCGATCCTGGAACCAAATCGGGCTCGAAGCTGTTCTTTGGCTGCTTCGTGAAGCAACTCACGAAAAGCGGGCCGGGCGACATCAACCGCCTCGGAATAGAGAACTTGCGAGATCTCCAGTTGAAGGAACTGCGTGTCGGCATGCCCGCCACGGCCTTCCTGCCCGCCGCAACACTCGTCCGGGCGGCCATCCCGGCCTCCCCGGCGTTCGCTACCACCACCGTCGTGACGCATATCGCCACGGTTCTGTCTATCGTCTCCGTGCTGATCCATGGTTCTTCCTCCAGATGTGAAATCCATAGCAAAGGTGGATGCGACAGGGCTACCGCGAAACATGGGGAGAGCCCGCCTCCTCTTGCCGTGGAGTTCTGGATCCCGAGGGATTTCGTGACCTGCCCGCTGTGCGACTCAGCCGAGAACCGAGTGAAGGTGGTGCAGAAGTTGGCAGCGTACGTTCTCGGGAACGTCGTCGTCGCTCAGCAGCGACAGATCACTTCGATACCAGTTGCAGTTGCGGATATAGTAGTAGGAGAAAATCGGATCGAAGCTGATGGAGGTAATGAGGGCGTAGTCTTCGAGTCGGGTGGCCAGGACCCTGTGATCTTCCCCCACCACCAGGTGTTTGTGGTGGATTGCCTTGAAAAGGTTCAGTCGCGCTCCAATATAACTTCGGAGGCAAGACCGGCGCACACCGAGGGAGTGTTCACTCATTGGATTCGTCCTGCCGCTCACCGCTCACGTTGTGGTCCCCGAGATGCCGGTATGGTACTCAGGAATTCAAAGCTAAATCAAGGATACTAATTCATGTCATCAGAAATTCATTCGGTAGAACCGGTCCGGTTTTTTCTCGATCGCTTCGGATTGCGACAGCGCAACCTGGAAGAAACGGTGGGTGGGGCCATTGCGCGCCGTGCTGATCTGGCGGACCTCTACTTCGAGTTGCGTACGGTGGAGTCGCTCAGTCTGGAGGACGGAATCGTGCGTTCGGCGGGCCGGCATGTGACCCAGGGTGTCGGCGTTCGCGTGGTTGCCGGAGACAAGACCGGCTACGCGCATTCCGACGACGTCACCCTCGATAGTCTGAAGTTGGCGACCCGGACGGCGCAGGCCATTGCCCAGGGAAGTCCGGAGTCACGCGTTGTGGGAGTACGGCCCACCCTGCCTTCGCACGATCTCTACCGTCTTGTCCGAGCGCCGATCGACTCACCCCTCTCGGAGAAGGTCGATCTGCTCAATCAAATCGACATCGCTGCGCGCGCTTACGATCCGCGCATCAAGAATGTGATGGCGAGTGTCGTGGTGGAGGAGAAGGTCGTCGTGATCGCGACTTCGGCCGGATTCGTCGTGGGCGACCGTCAGCCGATGATCCGATTGAGTGTCACCTGTATCGCTCAGGAAGGGAGCAGGCGCCAACAGGGGACGTATGGCGGAGGCGGGCGTGTCGAGTATTCGTTCCTGCTCGAAGACGAGCGCTACCTGAGATTCATGCGCCATGCGGCCGATCAGGCCCTGCGTAATCTGCATGCGATCGATGCGCCGGCCGGACAGATGACCGTCGTGCTGGGTCCGGGCTGGCCTGGTGTCTTGCTGCACGAGGCGATCGGGCACGGCCTCGAGGGCGATTTCAATCGCAAGGGAACGTCGGCCTTTTCCGAGTTGCTGGGGCAGCAGGTGGCTTCCGAACTTTGTACGGTGATCGACGATGGCACGATCGCTCACCGCCGTGGATCGCTCAATGTCGATGACGAGGGAACGCCTACCGGTCGCACCGTGCTCATCGAGAAAGGCATCCTGCGGGGATATCTGCAGGACCGTCTCAATGCCCGGCTGATGGGCATGCCGCTCACGGGCAATGGGCGGCGCGAGAGCTTTGCGCATATCCCGCTGCCACGCATGACGAATACCTTCATGCTGGCGGGAGAGTCGACACCCGATGAGATCGTCCGTTCGGTTGATCGTGGCCTGTACGCCGCCTATTTCGGGGGCGGTCAGGTCGACATCACCAGCGGCAAGTTCGTGTTCTCCGCCAGCGAGGCCTATCTCATCGAAGGTGGAAAGATCACCCGTCCAGTGAAAGATGCAACCCTGATCGGTAACGGCCCGGATGTGCTGAAACAGATCTCGATGGTCGGCAACGACCTGCAACTCGACGAGGGAATTGGCACTTGCGGCAAGGACGGGCAGTCCGTTCCGGTTGGTGTCGGCCTACCCACGATTCGTA
>CAZEWD010000022.1:10030-19634 GCA_964515725.1 uncultured Binatia bacterium (SeqCode) | reverse complement strand
CGAGGGGTTCGAGTGCATCCTGCCATTTCGCCCGGAGTTGATCGGCAACCCGCTGCTTCCAGCGCTCCATGGCGGGGTGCTGGGCGCGTTTCTCGAACTGACGGCGATCCTGCGTTTGATCCACGAGGGCAGCGGTAAACGTGTACCCAAGCCGATCAATTTCAGCATTGATTACTTGCGTCCGGCGGGACCACGGACCACCCGTGCACGTGGCGACATCTTCAAGCTGGGCCGGCGCGTCGCCAACGTCCATGTGATTGCCTGGCAAGATGATCCCAGCCGGATCGTGGTTGCCGGAAACGGCAAATTCCTCGTCTGACGCCGTCTCCAGCAAAAGCCGAAGACGCCAGGCCGAATGCCAGATCGACTGGTCCTTACGACGCGGCGGCGGTTTCCGTCTGTTTGGTGTATTTCTTTGCGTAGTGTTCTGCACACAAGCCACGGTTTCCCTGCGGCTTACGGCAGTTTTCTTCGTTGCACGTCTTGTAGCGCGGCTTGGGCATCTTGCCTTTGCGCCAGGCACTGTAATGTCGCGGGCAGTAGCCCTTTGCCTGGACATCCTTCTCGCAACCCTCGGCCTTGCACGTTCCTTTACCCGCCATGATGAGTCCTTCCGAACGAGCCAATCCGGCTCTCCCGTCGCTGGGCGACACCGTGTCGTTCTCAATAGAATTCCGATTTCGCCTCGCGGCTCATCAGATCGTCGAGCACCTGTAGCGCTGGTTTATCTTCGTGCAACAGCATCCGGGTCTGTTCGATGATCGGCACCTCGACACCTGCTGCACGAGCCAGTTCGCAGACGCTGATACTGTTGCGCACCCCTTCCGCCACCATTCGCATGCCCGAAAGAATTTCCGGCAGCTTCTCACCCCGCCCCAGACGCAGGCCCAGCGTCCGATTACGGCTCAGGTCTGCCGTACAGGTCAACACCAGATCCCCCATGCCCGACAACCCTGCAACCGTCTGGAACTGACCTCCGAGCCGGATCGCCAGACGCGCGATCTCCGCCGCCCCACGGGTAATCATGGCAGCCCGGCAACTGTGTCCGAGATCCAGACCGTCTCCGACACCCACGGCGATCGCAATGACGTTCTTCGCCGATGCTCCCAGTTCCACACCCACAATGTCGGTGGACGGGTAAACGCGAAATCTGCGCCCCTGAAAGATCGACTGCGCCGTTTTTGCCGTCTCCGCCGTGCGTGCTGCCACGACCACGGCCGTTGGCTTTCCCACGGCGATCTCTGCCGCAAAGCTGGGCCCCGAGAGCACGGCAATCCGGTCGGAACACTCACTCCCGAACTCGTCATCGAAGATCTGCGACATTCGCTTATGCGTGTCCGCCTCGATCCCCTTGCAGGCGCTGACCACGTAGGGACGTCCTCGCACATGGCGGTGCGCCTCTTTCATCACCTCACGGAAGACATGGGAGGGGCTGACGGCCACCAGTAACTCGGCCTCGGTGACCACATCACCCATCGAGTGGCTCACCTCCACGGTCTCGGGAAGTCGAACACCCGGCAGATAGTCGGTGTTTTCCCGTAACGATGCGGTCCGTCGCGCCACCTCAGCGTTGTGGCACCACATCCGGACAGCATGTCCATTGTCCGCGAGAAGCCTGGCGAGTGCCGTGCCGAAACTGCCACCGCCGATCACACCGATCCGCATAGGGAGCGATTCGCTTCGCACATTTCCCGCACCTCGGCAAGAAAAACGAGATCCATGGTGATTGTCGTTGCGTTTCAAGCTCCCATGGCGATCCATGTACGCACTCAACGGTAGTCCCCTGTCCCGGGCAATCGCCTTGAGCACACCCAGATACCCAGCCGCACACTCCTGCTCGACGAAATGAGCCCCGGCCAGTAATTCTCCGGTGGCATCGTCAACGGCACCCATCAGGCATAGTTCCGGACCACGCTTCTCCAGCCAGGCATGACGGCTTCCGTCCCAGAGGATCATCAGCCCCGCCTGCGGCTTGCGCTCCCGGCGCCGCCGGTGCTTGACCCCTCGCCGCGAGAGAGGAGCAAATTGGCTACCTTGTGGCGTGTGTAGCGGTGTGGTTGCCGGACGGTTGGAGATTGGGGCTGGATTGCCGAACTGAATGGAGTGGGAACCTCCTCCGTGCCCGTGAGACACTGCCGTTGTGACAGTGTTCGACAATGCTGCAATAAACGCAGCCGCACAACCCGTGAGGGAAGAGGAGGATCCCATGAAGAGAGTGAGCCTTGTTGATGCTCCGAGTCAAGCGGCCACCTTCGCCGTTCCAGCCCCCGGCACCCCCGTGTATATCGCGATCGACGTCGCCCGCTCAAAGCGGTGCTTGGAGTAGCAAATCGGACAGCCACACATCCAGGTTCGCAAATTCATAGTAATTTCAATGTGTTATGTGGTGTCGTGTCACTTGTCTTGTTTTTGGAGCAAATTGGAGCAAATCGGACAGCCACACATCCAGGTTCGCAAACCCCTTTTAATTTCAACGTGTTACGTGACGTGATATCGCTTGTCTTGTTTTTTTGGTTCGCACGGGGCGATCCCCAACCGGTGAGGCAGAAAATATCCCGATACCGAGCCGGGCCAGACCGGGTATCGTGTATCCGGGTGCGACAGCAGCCCGGAACCAAATGAAACCAGATTGGGCATCCCCTCATCCGGGTTCGGGACAGATATTTGAGTCACTTGCTGTAAGTATTGAGAAAATAAGAGTTTTTGTAAGCCTGGTCGTGTGGGTGTCCAAGCCGCCCGCCAGGTGAGGCTCGGCCGCGATACCCTGCGCGGCATCGACGCTCTCCCTCTCCGGCAGCGCAAACTCTTCGCCGAGCTCGCCACGAAGCGGCTCGCCAACCACTGCGTTGTGCCACAGGTGCAACTTTACCACGAGCAATATCAAAGCTTTACGAAATCAACTGCGGAACCTCGGACCTCGGACGCTGATGTTTGGCAATGCGAAAGACAGCATCGGCAAGGGCGAGCTCGAGCAGCCCCGCGGAGGGAGCCACCACGAGCCGAATAAGCTTGCAGCGCCGACGGGGGAGGAATAAGGTCGGGCTTCGGCTACGGAGGTGTGCCATGCCGGTTTCATTGAAGCAGATCGAAGAGCAGGCCAGGGCTTTGAGCATTGAGGAGCGAGCCAAACTGGCTGAGTTCCTGCTCGAGTCCTTGCGGGCGCCTGTTTCCGAAGTCGAGGCGGCCTGGGCTGAAGAGATCGAAAGCCGAGTTGCGGCTTTCGACCGCGGAGAAATTACTGCCTACGCGGCCGAGGATGTGCTTGCGGAAGCCCGCCGCCTGGCACGGTGAAACGCGCCCGCTTCATCGCACCTGCACGGCGTGAGCTCCTTTCCGAAGTTGCCTGGTACAACAGGCGGGAGCCAGGCCTTGGTGTCCACCTCGCTGCCGCTGTCGAGGAGGCGGTCATTCGAGCCATCACGTTTCCGTTTGCCGGATCTCCGGCTTCGAAGAACACGCGCCGGGTAATCGTCAGGGGCTTCCCCTTTGCACTCGTCTATCGTCCCGATCAGCACGGAATCGTCATCTTTGCGCTGGCGCACCACTCCCGACACCCGGAACATTGGCAACCACGCACGCAGGAGCGTTGACATGTTCCTGGGTTCGAATCGCTCCGTACCGCTCCCGTTACTTCAAGGCGCCGCACAGGCAAAGGCGCGAACGAGGTCGGGTTTGCTTCGCTGATTGCAGGCGTCGAGACGGAAAAGGCCACCGTACAACCCCTCTGCTCCTGGGTGGAGCAAATTGGACAGCCGATCATCCAGGTTCGGGACCGATCTTTGAGGCGCTTGCTGTAAGTATCGAGAAAATAAGAGTTTTTGCAAGCCGGTTGTGTGGGTGTCCAAGCCGCCTGCCCCCGTGCTCGTACTTCCTCGGGAACTCGGTGCCGGGCGGGTCGTCCCCGGTTCCCATGGATGACCCCCGCTCGTCCCCGTTGCTCAACCGCCCGCCGCACCCGGCGCAACTGACGCACCGATAAATTCAATACCGCTGCTGCCTCCGTGCTGGTCAATTGACCACGGTTCACTCGCTCTACCACGTCCAGCCGTTTCCATTGCCTCTCGCTCATCACGTCCATCCCTTCTTTATTCTCAAAGGGCGGACATTTTCTCTGACCCGTTAAGCGGACATTTTCACTGAACTACAACAAAAAACGAGATCCATACGCCGGAGGGGCCGGTTTCGACCCGGTGGTTGGAAACGTATTTTTTCTTGAGCACCTCCCGGGGCTCGGCTAGCCTCATTCCCTCATGGCTCTGCCGGCAACTGCACGCGAGAAAGCGACACGTTCCGTAAGGATCGGCGGGATCACCATTGGTGCCGGCGCACCGATCGCCGTGCAGAGCATGTGTGCCACGAAAACCCGCGATATCGATGCCACGGTGGCACAGGCGGAACAGCTCAGGGAAGCAGGTGCGGCCGTTGTCCGTATCGCCGTCGATAATGATCTCGAAGTGGAGGCACTGAAGGAAATCCGCCGGCAGACCACCGCAAATCTCGCCGTCGACCTGCAGGAAAACTACCGGCTGGCCTCCAGGGTGGCACCTTTTGTCGACAAAATCCGCTACAATCCCGGGCACCTGCATCATATCGAACGATCCAGGTCCGTACGCGACAAAGTGGCCTGGATTGCAGCCGTGGCGCGCGACGGTGACTGCGCGGTTCGGATCGGTGTAAACTGTGGCTCCGTCGCACCGGAATTTCTCGAACGCTACCCCGGCGATCAGCTCGAGGCGATTGTCCAGTCCGCCGCATTCCACTGCGATTTGATGGACGAGATCGGTTTCGAGCGTTTTGTCGTCTCACTCAAGGATTCCGACCCGTCCAAGGTGGTTGCCGCCAACACACGCTTTGCGGCAGCGCGCCCCCATGTACCCCTTCACCTCGGTGTGACCGAGGCAGGGATGCCACCTGAAGGAATCATCAAATCGCGTCTCGCATTTGAAAAACTGCTGGCCAACGATATCGGAGACACGTTGCGTGTCTCTCTGACACTCCCGAACCATCGCAAGCATGAAGAGATCACCGTCGGACGGCAGATCCTGGACGACGTGGCGGCGGGACGGTTCATCTCCGCACCCGATTTTGGAAAGGGCCTCAACATCATTTCCTGCCCGAGTTGTTCACGTGTGGAGAACGAACGTTTCATCGAGCTTGCGCAAAAGGTGCGTGAGGTGACGCGCTACGCGGCAGAACACCGGATTACGATCGCGGTGATGGGTTGCCGCGTGAACGGTCCGGGAGAAACGGACGATGCAGACCTCGGCCTGTGGTGTGGTCCGTCGACCGTCAACCTGAAGAGGAAGGATCAGAAAATCGGCAGCTTCAGCTATGACGAGGTCGTCGTCCGCCTGTGTGAGGAACTCGACCGCATCATCGCCCAACGAAGCTGAAATCCGGTTCACTTCCCCATCCCGCCTATGGTTGCGCCACCCAAATTACCGCCGAAAATGATGCTCGGATTTGTTGTCCGCCGCTGCGCCAACATGATCGGGCACGACCCGTCGGCAGCAGAATTTGCGGCCTGGGCGAACACGTATCGCGACGAAGAGGAAGGGCGCATCGTCTACCTGTTCGGCCGGCCCATCAGTGTGCGCGAGGCAGAAATCATTCTGAAACACCCATCCCGCGAGGTGTCGGCACGTGGCGCCAGGCCGTACGAGTCGGCACAACCGGTAAATCCGCAGGTCTTCGACAAACCGGACTCCAAGGTCACATCCCTGGCGGCAGCGGCAGCCCGTCTGCGTAGCCGGGCCAAGTAGCGTGCGTCCACGCGATCTCGTCGCACTCGAATTCGACCAGGTCTGCCGGCGTGTGGCTGATTTCGCACACTCATCGGCAGGCAAGGAGCAATGTCTTGCCCTGAGACCCAGCTCCGACACAGCGGTCGTCCGCCGTGCTCTCGACGCCACGCATCAGTGCTCTCGGATGATGGAGGTCTCGGGTGACATTCCGCTGGGCGACTTCCCCGATGTCCGCGCAGCAGTCCGTACGGCGTCTCGTGAGGGTGCCGTCCTCGACGGCTCATCCCTGGTGCAGATCCGTTCGGTACTCGATGCTGCGGATGTCACACGCACCTACCTCCGGAAGCATGCCGGCGCATATTCCGAACTGGCAGGACTTACGGATCGCATCGTACCGTTGCGCGAACTGCACGGCACACTGCGGCGTGCGCTCGACGACAGCGGTGATGTGGCCGACGACGCGAGCGATGAACTGGCCGCCATCCGGCGTGAACTGCGCCACCTGCGGGCACGCCTGCAACGCAGACTCGAAGATCTCCTGAACCGTCCCGGCATGGAGGATCTCATCTCCGACCGTTACGTGACGTTACGAAACAACCGTTTCGTGGTGCCGATTCGCACACCACTCGCGCCGCAGTTTGATGGTGTCGTGCAAGATCGCTCCGTCTCCGGCGAGACGACCTTCATCGAACCACTGTTTGCCGTGGAGATGAACAACCGGCTGATGGTGGCTGCCAAGGAAGAGGAACGGCTCGTCCGCCGTATCCTGGCCGATCTGACGGACCTGGTGCGCAACGATTGCGTTCTTTTGCTCGCCACGTTTGATGCACTGGCGGAAATCGATGCGCTCGCTGGACGCTCCCGATTTGCACTGCACTATCGCTGCACCCAGCCCATCCTGGACGACGAGGAGGTGCGCCTGGGCAGCGCTCGTCATCCGGCGCTTCTGTTCAGCGGCCGCGAAGTCGTCCCGGTCGATAGTCTGTTGCCGCGCAACAAGCGGATTCTGATCATCACCGGACCGAACACCGGCGGCAAGACCGTGGCATTAAAGGCGCTCGGCCTGATGGCGCTCATGTGTCAGAGCGGATTACTCTTGCCGGTAGCCGAAGGCAGCCGCATCCCCTGCTTTCGCGGCATCTACGCCGATGTGGGAGACGAGCAAAGCATCGAACACAATCTGTCGACCTTCTCCGCACACATCGCCAATCTCACCGAGATTCTGACGGCGGGTGAACAGCCCTCCCTCGCCTTGCTCGATGAACCGGGTGTGGGCACCGATCCGGAAGAAGGCGCCGCTCTTGGCATTGGTGTCATCCGCGCACTCGAAGAACGCGCCATGCGTGTCGTCGTGACGACGCACTACGCCGCGATCAAGGTGTTCGGGCTGAGCCATGAAGCCTGTGTCACGGCTGCAGTCGATTTCGATGTCGAAACACTCCAGGCGCGCTACCGGCTCAACTATCACAGTATCGGCGAGAGCCTCGCCATTCCGATTGCGCGTCGACTGGGTATGCCTGAAATCGTACTGCGCGCGGCGGAATCCGCCCGCTCGGAACAGAGTCGTGCTCTGGCGGCAGCGATGACCCGCCTGGAGGACATCCGGCGTTCCTATGAGGATCGGTTGGCGGAAGCCGAGACCCGGCGAGCCGAGGCAAGGCGCGCCGAAGAGGAAGCATCGCTCCTGTTGAGTGATCTTCGCGAAAAGCGGCGCAAACGATGGACGGAAGAGCTGGCTGAAGCCCGCGGTTTTCTGCGCGAACTGCGAGAGAAGGGACGGGAGTTGTTGGCGGCACTCGAACGTGGAGAGGTAGATCGGCGTCAGTTGGCAGACTTCGTGGCGCAACAGGACCACACGATTCGCCAGCAGGAGGAAAGGATCAAGCCCCCTCTGCCGCCACCGGCGCGACAGCCACGTGCCGGTGACCAGGTCGAGGTTGGCGGGCAGGGCATCCGTGGAGAGCTCATGTCGATCTCCGGCGAACGCGCCTGGATTCAGAGAGGGAGTCTGCGTTTCGAAGTGCCCAGCTCCGCACTGCGTTGCATCGAAGGATCGTCTTTGAAGGCAAAACCCGTGGAGGCGCGGATCGTTCGCGATTCGGATGCAACATCCTCTGAGATCAGTCTCATCGGTTTGCGCGCCAGAGAGGCCATCGCGCGGCTCGACCAGTTCCTTGATCAGGCCATACAAGATCGGCTGCCAAGCGTTCGGATCATCCACGGCATCGGCAGTGGGGCGTTGAAACGCGCCGTCGCTGATTATCTCTCGGCATCGCCGTATTGTGGCGATTTCCGTGAAGGGGACCCCGGGGAGGGTGGCGCGGGAGTGACGGTGGCAAACCTGTCGTCCTGACACGGCCCGATTTTCCCAATAAATTTCCCCGTCCGGATCCTTCTTCGCTTGGCTTGCCGGCAGTTCGCTTCTAAGAGTTGGAGGGGAACGGACAGCGCCGGAATTCTCCTTTCCCGATTGACCGATCCAGCGGCGGCGCCATCCAACCAAAAACTCAAAGATCAGGGGCAATCCCCGAGCGAAGGACTCTCCATGCGCGCGGTAGTGATGCGGAACAAGACTTTGATCACCGAGACGGTACCGGATCCGGTGCCGGGCGACGGTGAGGTACTCGTCAAGACGCTTGCCTGTGGAATCTGCGGATCGGACCTGCATGCTCTGCGACATCTCGATGCGCTGGTCGACGCGGCAAAAGAGTCAGAAGTGCCGTTCATGCTCGATCCGGCACGTGACGTCATCATGGGCCACGAATTCTGTTGTGAAGTCCTGGATCTCGGTCCCAACGCATCATGTACAGCGCGGCCGGGAGATCGCGTCGTATCCATGCCATTGCTCTTTCGCGGCAGCGGCATGCAGGGCATTGGGTATTCAAATGAAGTACCCGGTGGCTACGCGGAGCGGATGGTGCTTTCTGGCGCAATGTTGCTGCCAGTGCCGAATGGCCTACCGGCGGATCATGCGGCCATGACCGAACCGATGGCAGTGGGTCTGCACGCCGTCAACAAGGCTCGTCTGGAAACACACGACGCGGCGCTCGTGATCGGTTGTGGTCCCGTTGGCCTTGCGGTGATCGCAGCACTGAAGTTGAAGAAGGTCGGACCCATTGTTGCGGCCGACTACTCACCGCTACGGCGCACTCTGGCACAGACGATGGGTGCCGACGTCGTTGTCGATCCGGCGAAGCGCTCGCCGTTCGAGGCTTATCGTGAAACGGCGGGCCTGCGGCCGGCCGTTATTTTCGAGTGCGTCGGGGTACCCGGAATGATTCACGAAACGATGCGCAACGCTCCGCACAGCAGCCGGATCGTGGTCGCGGGCGTCTGCATGGAAAACGACTCGATCAAACCAATCCTCGGTATCAACAAGGAATTGAACGTGCAGTTCGTGTTCGGTTACTCGCCGGAGGAATTCGCCGTTACGTTGCAGCATCTCGCTGAAGGCGCCATTGACGTCTCTCCCCTCATCACAGGCCGCATCTCCATGGAGGAAGTGCCTGCCGCATTCGAGGCGCTCGCCAAACCAGACGAGCACGCCAAGATCATCGTCGAGCCATGGAGATAGCGGTTCGGTGACACAACGGCTCATCGATATCGGGTTGATCCACGCTCCGGTTGGCGCCCCTTCACAACCGCTTTTATGAGCACCCGATCAACAGCCCGCCAGAGTGCCGGCGAATCAGAACCACAGCCGAGCGCGACTTCCTCTCCCATGTCATCCATTTCCATTGTTGTCGTTTCCAAAGGAATCAGGAATAAGGAACGAAACTATTCCCATGAGATCTGATATTTTAGGCCTTATATCGGATCCAAAAATTTCTGAAGTGACAATTGATTTTCCTTCTAGAGCT
>CAZEWD010000022.1:4746-10020 GCA_964515725.1 uncultured Binatia bacterium (SeqCode) | reverse complement strand
CCCCGACAATCGCTTCATCGCAAGATAGCACGAGATCGACCTGATCGAGACTGCACGACGACGAAGCGCCCACGGCGACGTCCACCTCGTCGCGCTCGGCGGGGAGCCGGGGATCGGAAAATCCAGCCTGGCGTTCGATGTCCTCTATGCCGAAGGGCAACGCCGCTACGTCGAGAGTTTTTCCGCCTATACACGGCAGTTTCTCGATCGCATGGACAAGCCGCTGGTCGAACGGATCGACGGCATCCTGCCGGCGATCGCCATCAGCCAGGGCAACAGCGTGAAGACCTCGCGCTCCACCGTGGCCACGATGACGGAACTGCACGATCATCTGAAACTTCTGTACGCCAAGATCGGTCTTCTACATTGCCGCCAGTGTGGCGAAGCAGTACGGCCTGCCAGCGCCGAGAGTGTCCTGGGACGCGTATCGAAATTACCCGACGGAACACGCTTCCTCGTGACGTTTGAAGTCCCTCTGCCGGAGGGACTGCCATGGAACGAGATACGCTCCGGATTCCAGCAATCGGGTTTTCGCCGCATCCTGGTCGATGGACAGGCTCTGCCGATCGAAGAGGTGGAAACGCCTCCCGCATCACCCCTGGTGGTCGTCGTTGATCGCCTGAGTTGGCGTGCCGATCAAAAATCCCGTTTCGTCGACTCGGCGGAACAGGCCTTCCGATTCGGCAAGGACCGCATGGCACTCATCTTTCCCGATGAAGGCAATCGCATCGAGCCGTACGTCAGCGGACTCGAATGTCCGCGTTGCCGCATCACCTATCGTGAACCGACGGCGAATCTGTTCTCCTTCAACAGCCCGCTTGGCGCGTGTGAGACCTGTCGCGGTTTCGGGCGTGTCATCGATGTCGACATGGATCTCGTGGTGCCCAACACGCGGCTCAGTATCGACGATGGCGCGGTGAAAGCTTGGAGTACGAAAGCCACACAGTGGGAACGTGGGGAACTGCTGAAGTTCTGTGCGAGACAGAAGATCCGCACCGATGTTCCGTGGGAAGAACTGCCCGAGGAACAGCGCCACCGGATCATCGAAGGAGAAGGCAAGTATTACGGCATTCGCGGCTGGTTTCGCTGGTTGGAAGGGCGCACTTACAAGATGCACGTACGCGTCTTCCTGGCGCGCTACCGCAGCTACCGGATCTGTCCGGACTGCCATGGTGGGCGTCTGAAGCCCGAGGCGTCGCTCTACCGCATCAACGGACGCAGTGTCGTCGAAGTGCAGAAAATGAGTGTGGCCGAGGCGGCAGCCTTCTTCGATGCCATCGAGTTGGGACGCAATGAGCAGGAAATCGCACAGCTCGTCCTCAACGAAGTGCGCTCGCGGTTGCGCTACCTGGTCGATGTCGGCCTGGACTATCTCACGCTGGACCGCCAATCGCGCACTCTCTCCGGCGGCGAACTGGCACGTGTCGATCTTACCACTGCCGTTGGCTCTTCCCTGGTGAACACCCTCTACATCCTCGACGAACCGTCGGTCGGATTGCACCCACGCGACAGCCAGAGACTCGTGCGCATCCTGAAAGAGCTGCGTGCCAAGGAAAACACCGTTGTCGTCGTCGAACACGAGCAGGAAATCATCCAGGAAGCGGACCATATCGTCGATCTCGGACCCCTTGCGGGGGAACGAGGTGGTGAACTCGTCTTTTCCGGGCCGTACAGCGAACTACTGAAACACGAGAACTCGGTGACCGGACAGTATCTTTCGGGCCGCCGTTCCATTCCGCTGCCGTCCAACCGTCGCTCTGCCGATCCGGAGGACTGGCTCATGATCCGGGGTGCCCGCGAGAATAATCTCAAAAACATCGATCTGCGCATCCCACTCGGACGTTTCGTTTGCGTCACCGGCGTTTCCGGCTCGGGCAAGTCGACCCTGATGGAGGACATTCTCTACCGTGGTCTGAGGAAGGCGTTGGGCCGGCCGGCCGGCGTTCCCGGCGAACATGACAGGATCGAAGGCGTGTCGTTGCTGGACGATGTGGTGCTGGTGGACCAGTCACCACTTGGAACCACACCACGTGCGAATCCCGTTTCCTACGTGAAAGCATTCGACGTCATCCGGAATCTCTTTGCGCAGGCGCCCCTGTCGAAGCTGCGTGGCTACACACCGGCGAAGTTCTCCTTCAACGTGGCGGATGGGCGTTGTCCGGCCTGTAATGGCGAGGGTTTCGAGAAGGTCGAGATGCAGTTTCTCTCGGACGTCTACATCACCTGTGCGCAATGCAACGGAACCCGTTTCCGCCCCGAGGTTCTGGAAGTCACCTGGCACGGCAAATCCATCCATGACGTCCTCCGGATGACGGTCAACGAAGCACTCGAGTTTTTTGCCGATCAACCTGACGCCGTGCGGCGTCTGCAACCGCTGGCCGATGTCGGACTCGATTACCTCCATCTGGGCCAGCCTCTCACTGCCATGTCGGGCGGCGAATCGCAGCGGCTGAAACTGGCCGCAGCGATGGCACAGGACATCAAATCGCGCACACTGTTTCTGTTCGACGAACCGACGATCGGACTCCACTTCGCGGACATCGAAAGGCTGCTGGCCGCCATGCAGGCATTGATCGAACGCGGTCACTCGCTGATCGTGATCGAACACAACATGGAGGTCGTGAAAGTCGCCGACCATGTGATCGACCTGGGACCGGAAGGCGGCGTTCTGGGCGGTTCGATTGTGGCTGCGGGCACACCGGAAGAAGTGGCTGCCTGCGAGACGTCGCACACAGCACATTACCTGCGCGCTGCACTGCAAGGAGCGAGCAGTACGCCAGCAAACGGGAGTCGGGCACGGAAACGGCGCGGCACCAGGCATCTGGCCAGCGTGGAGAGAGAGCCTGAAGTCCGGGATGGAGCAGCGCACTTCGGGGCTGCACCACGCGGAGTCATGCGGGTTGTCGGGGCACGTGAACACAATCTGAAAGATCTCGATATCGACTTGCCGCGCGACCGTTTCATCGTCGTCACGGGGCTCAGCGGTTCGGGAAAGTCCACACTTGCCTTCGACATCCTCTATACAGAAGGACAACGGCGATACCTGGACAGTCTCTCGGCCTATGCACGGCAGTTCGTCGACATCCTGGCACGTCCGAACGTCGATCACCTGGCGGGGGTCCCGCCCACCGTGGCGATCGAACAACGCTTGAGTCAGGGCAGCAGGAAGTCGACCGTGGCGACGATCACTGAGGTCTACCACTACCTGCGCCTGTTGTACGCGAAGATCGGTGTCCAGCACTGCGTGCAATGTGAACAGCCTCTCAGTGAGTTGACGCGACCACAGATCGTTGAACGCATCCAGCGGGACTACCGTGACACCACCGTGCGGGTGCTGGCCCCAGCCGTCCGCGGCCGTAAGGGAATCTACACCGATCTGTTCAAAGCCGCACGTAAGCTCGGTTTTGGCGAGGCGCGTATCGACGGCAAGGTACAGTCACTGCGCCCGATTCCGGCCATTGCCCGTTACAAGGAACACGACATCGACATCGTCATGGGCGAGATCGCGCTGAACGGGACGTCAGCCGAAAAGCTGGAGGAGATGATCGCCGCGGCGGTCCGCTTCGGCAGCGGCACGGTGATCGTGTGGGGCGAAGAGGGTGAACGCATCTACAGCGAGCGCCTCTACTGCGGCAATTGCGGAATCGGTTACGAAGAACTCGATCCTCGCCTGTTTTCGTTCAACAGCCGGCAGGGCGCGTGCAACCATTGTGACGGACTCGGCAGTTTTCCCTCCTTCGATCCGGAACTGCTCGTATCCGATTCCCAGCTCCCGGTGGGTGAAGCGCTCGAACGAACCTTGAAGCCACTCGGTAGCGGGTTGTGGCGGCAGTTGGTCAAGCTGGCGAGACAACACCCGGGGGCCTGGAAGCGGCCGTTTGCACAACTCTCGCAGCGTCAGCGAACCCAACTGTTCGGCGACAACGAGTCGGGCGTGTTGGGGATTCTGCAACAGCAACTCGATGATCCCGATGCAGACGTCACCGGTCTCCTTCCGTTTCTGAACGAACAGCCGTGTCCGGAATGTGACGGGACCCGCCTGAATCCCCGGGCACGAGCGGTCCGGGTACACGGCGTTCCGATTGCGGAAATTACGCACAAGGCTGTGAGTCTGGCGTTGCAGGATCTGCGTGCGATTTCGTTCGATGGACGCGAGGCACAGATCGCCGCCAACATCATGAAAGAGATCCTGCCACGGCTGGAGTTTCTGCAACAGGTCGGACTGGGCTACCTCACACTCGATCGCCGATCCGACACTCTGTCTGGGGGCGAGGCGCAACGGATCCGGCTGGCGGCGCAACTGGGATCGAACCTCCGGGGTGTCTGTTATGTGCTCGATGAACCGACCATCGGCCTGCATCCGCGCGACAACGACATGCTGCTCGGAACTCTCGTAAAGCTGCGCGATCAGGGGAACAGCGTCATCGTAGTCGAACACGACGAGTCGACGATCCGGGCAGCGGATCTCGTCGTCGACCTCGGGCCGGGCGCTGGCACGCACGGTGGGCGGCTGGTCGCCATGGGGACTCCGGCGGAGTTGTGCCGTCATGAAGAGTCCGTCACGGGACGTTTCCTCGGACAACATCGCCGGCGACAGGGTCCCCTGCGCGACGTTGTACGTCTGCCACAACTCGAAGTCCGTGACGCGACAGAGCACAATCTGAAACACATTTCTGTCACGCTGCCCATTGGGGCGTGGACGTGTGTTACGGGCGTTTCGGGCTCTGGAAAGTCCACCCTGGTGCGTGATGTTCTCTACAACGGGCTGCGCCGGCAACTCGGACTCACCTCGGGACGTGTGGGCCGTCACGGAGGCATCGCCGGTCTGACGGGCATCGAGCGGGTCGTCGAAGTCGATCAGACGCCGATTGGACGCACGCCCCGTTCGATCCCGGCATCGTACGTCGGTTTTTTCGACGAAGTGCGCAAGCTCTACGCCCGGACCAACGACGCGCGAGTGCGCGGCTACACGGCGGGGCGGTTTTCCTTCAACGTCAAAGGTGGTCGTTGTGAGACATGTGCCGGCCAGGGGCGGATCAAGATGGAGATGAGTTTCCTGCCGGATGTCTTTGTGACGTGCGAAAGTTGTGAGGGAATGCGCTACACGAGCGAGACCCTGGCGGTCCGGTACAACGGTAAGAGCATCGGTGAGGTACTGAACATGACCGTAGAGGAGGCGATGGAATTCTTCTCTGCCGTGCCCCTCATTGGTGAACCTCTGCGCCTCTTGTACGATATCGGTCTCGGCTACCTGACGCTGGGCCAGGGGAGCAA
>CAZEWD010000022.1:0-4653 GCA_964515725.1 uncultured Binatia bacterium (SeqCode) | reverse complement strand
CGACATCATCAAAGAGGCGGATTGGATCGTCGACCTCGGTCCGGAAGGCGGTGACAGTGGTGGGGAAGTCGTTGCGGCAGGCACCCCTACCGATATCGTGCGCATGGCACCACGATCCCACACAGCCCGTTATCTACGGGATTTTCTGCAGACGGCGAGCTGAACCTGCGGTCGAATCGAGCCGCGCGGTTGTACGCGAGATTCAACGCACGGGCATTCGCGTTGTGAATGGAAGAACCGGGGTGTCACGGATCGCTGCCTACAATCCAGTAGGTCCGGATTGTGGCAAATTCCGTCCCGCGAGGCTGGAGCTTCAGTGCAGGATCAGGTCAGGGAGTTGTACGGGAGTGACGGCAGCAAAGCGTTGCATCTTGCGCATGATGCCGTTTGCTTCAACGATCAGTGCGCGGCGAAGCCCCGGCTTGGTGGTCCGAGTGTACGAGTCGCGAAGCGCCTGCAGATCGCGCCCCAGTTCAGCCATCTGGATGAGCTGCTTCTGCAACCTCCGGTCCTTTGCTGCTGACTCCATTGCAGCCTGCCAGCGCACGAGCTGACTTTCGATGGCATTCAGCGCCAGATCGAGAGATGTCTCGTCATGCTGAGGCCCACGTTTCACCGTCCGAGTTGGAGTGGGCGCTTTAGGTTTTTTCGTGCTGGCGGGTGCAGGTGTCACGCTACGACCGGGGCCGAACTTTCGCATGATGCCAACCACAATTCCGATGATGCGAATATCCGTGCCCTGCACGATCAACGGTAACATTTCCGGATTTGCCGGCTGCAGGCGAATGGCCCCATCCGCTTCGCGAAAGAATTTCTTCACGGTGACCGCGCCATCGATTTCCGCAACGACGGTCTGGCCATTATCGGCATCCTGGCGGGCTTCGACGATGAGGTAATCGCCATGATGAATTCCTTCATCGATCATCGAGCTGCCATTGACGCGCAAGGCGAATACCTGCTTGCCGCCCCACAGCGTGGTGGGCACGCTCAGCGTTTCATCCATCGGGAAAGCCCGGTACGGCACTCCGGCCGCCACGGTTCCGAGGAGCGGAATCTCCGTCGTTTCGTGTACCTCGAACATGTCGTCGATCTCCGCGTTCCAACTCTCTTCGAGCAGACCACCGTCCCACATACCCATCCTCATCACCCTCCACACGACATCCACTACACGGGAGAGACATTATGCGAATAAAAGGCGAAGGTCAAACAAAACTTTGAGCTATTTTCTCCATCACACGGCCAGGCGGCATGGGTAGGAGCGCAGGAAGCCGGTGCGGTCTAAACGGCTTGCGTCAGCGGCAGGCTCGAGCCGCTCAGCGAGCGAGCAGCGCCAATGGCCGTGGCAAATTCGGCGTGCGGTGGCACGAGGAACCGGCGATCGAACAGAGCACGTGTCGTAGTGATCCTCTGCAACAAAGGCTTCACACGAACGAGTTTTCCCGTAAGAACGACTTCTTCGATCTGTGCGGCGCGTGCTGCGGAAATGCTGAGCACGACGATCACCTCGGCGATCATGTTGATGAGGGCCGCCGCTTTGTCCTCCAGTGTGACGTCGGAGGAGAGCTTACCGAAGTTGCTGGCCGTAGCATCGGCAGACAGGGCACCCACCGGGCCGCCCGCGATATCCCCTACCGTGAGATCGACGCGTTGCAGAACACCACGTATCGCCATCTGCTCCAAGGTCTCCAGGCGCGACACATTCAGGAGATGTTTCGAAAGACCGAGCAGGGTGCCACCACCAACCCCGGTACCACCCACATGGGTGATGCTCGTACCGTCGACACGGACCATCGCTGTACCCGTTCCCATCGACACGACCAGTGCGCGTCTCCTCTCAGCCAGCGTCGCCCCGCCGATCCCGATGGCTTCGATCTCGGACACCTTGCGTACGGGTACACCGAACAATTCGTCACCGATGCGGCGTGAACCACCACCGGTGGCAGCGATGGCCGTGATGTCGCTCAGGCGGCAGCCAAGATCGCTGACGAGTCTGCCGAGGGCCCCGGCTGCGGCTGCAAGCGGATCACTGGCTTCCACGGAAACGACGTGCACGCCATCGTTGAGCAGCACTGCGTCGGTCGTCGAACCGCCGATGTCGATACCGATGATCATGGGACCGGTTTGAGATCCTTGCGCAGGATCGCGACATGGGCCCGCCGCTCGGCGTCATAACCGACCCATTTTGCCGCCGGGATGTCGTCCGGACCGACGAAGCGGAAACCCTCACGTTCGAAAAAGATCTGTGCGCGCTCTTCAGTCGTGCAGGCAAAGACGTAGGCCATGCCTGCCGCCTGCGCATCCGCAATGACGCGTGCGATCAACCGTCCACCGACTCCTTCACCCTTGAATCGGGTGATCGTGTAGAGCCCAACGATCTCCGCGGCGCCGGCGTCGCGATAGCTCTCCATGTCGAGGGCACAGACGCCGGCCAGGTGATGGGCGCCGATACTCGCGCCATAGCCCTGCACCAACATCCGGGCGACTTCCTCCGGACCGCGTGGTTTCAACAAGCCCTCGCGCTGGCCCCGCTCGATCAGACGTTCCACTTCCTCGAAATCATCGATCCCCAGCCTTTGGACGGTACAGTAATCCGCCTGTGTGAAGAGCGTCCCTGAGCCAACGTAAGTGAACAGTTCCCGGGCCAGTCCGTCGAGTGTGCACAGGTTCACGGAGGAGACACCTCCTGCCAGCGTACGGCCGGCTGTCTCCAGGAGCGTGCGCCACCGCCCGAGTCCGGCCCACTCCGCTTCGCCGACACCGAGCACCGCCTGGAGCAGACTCGGATCGAAGAAAGAAATTGCCTCACCGTCCTCTCCCGTGACGCCGCCGGTGCGATCGATGAGAACGAGTTTGTGGACACGCAACCGTGTAGCGACCTCCTGTGCCATCTCCAGCAACACCGGAGCCGGTGTTTCCTGCACGGTTCCGACGAACAACGGACCACGCCGCAGGGTCATCCAGATGGTGGCCAGAAAGCTGGTCGACACGGCCGGAGCATTCAGTCTCACGAAGACCCCGTTTCGAGCGCCGCGCTGCGGAAACAGCGATAGGGTATCCTCGCGAAACACCAGCGGGGCGAATCGCCGCTGCAGCCGGCGTTGTACCTGTTCTGCCGCCGCCGCATGAGTCACACCCACCAGAACCACGATCCGCGTATCGTTGGCGAGAAGTTCACGTGTCACAGCCGCGAGTTGCAGGTAGTCGTCTTCGCGCTTGAGACAATCGTCGGGAATGGCAAACAGCAGCGTTTTGCCGCGAAATTCGTCCAGATAGAACTGCTTCTCGTCGAAGGATTCCACCTGCGGCGCTGATTTCTGTGCAGCCGTCCCCATCTCATTTCGTGCTTAACACACCGTCAAAGCACGGTGAAACGGGACCCCATGCAATTTGCCCACGGTCGTGGGGTGGGAGTGCGAGCGCTGGTCCCGTGAAGTTCGTCGCATACGGCATCCGTGACCGTTCTTCCCGAACATCCCCGGCACGCCGCATCGACTGCAAGACCCTCTGGTAACCAGCCCCTCCCGACATCGCCAACGGTTGTCTTCGCGTCATGCTTAACTGGGGTGCTCCAGTCGGGGGGAAGGAGATGAAATCTACGGATCGAAAGGTTGCCCACGAAGAGGAGGCACGTACGGACGAATTATTGTACGCGGAGAGCTGGTGTTACCCGGATGACATCCCAAAGGTCCAGAAGGACGCGGATCTCCGTTTCATCATGGCCCGTTGGCCGGCGATTGCAGCTCTCGCCTGGCAGAGTTTCCTGAAATACGGACGTGGGACCATCATGCTCGACACAGCAGGGGAACTCCACTTCCTCGTAGGTGCACCGTGTGAGTGCCACCAGGATCGACCAGAGAAATACGATCCGGCGAAACAGGTGGTCGTTGCGCTCTACCGGGAAACGGTGATTCGCGTCATTCACACAATCGCCGGCTGGCCAGCGCCACCGGATGCCTGCAAGATCACACCCATGGAGCGCTTGCGTCTGACAAACCATTGAATGGAGAGTGTTTGGGGAGAAGCGAAATCCAGTTAACTCCTGACAGGAAACTCACAACTTCCGTCATCCGGTCCACCCGTCCGTCCACCTACTCCGCACATCCAGTACGCTCGACTCAGGAAATCCAACGACGGGGTACGATGTAGCATTTTTCGCCTGGCGTGTAGCAGTTCGCGACACGTGCTTGCTTCATCCGGCCGCATCCAAGTAGGCGTGCGGCGATGCTGATCCACTCGAGCAAAGGCGAGAAGCACACCGCAGGAAGTCCAGCTCCCGCTCCTATGCGCACTCAATCCGGAACCATTCGTACACGGCGTACAGTCTGCCTCGAGAAGGTTGCTGGCACACCACACGGGAATCGAGACGATCCGGCGGAAATAGCCTCGGACATACCGAATCGACCGCACGGTCGCCTGGTAGCCAGCTCGACCGGGAAATCGCCAACGGTTGTCACACTTACGTGCTAAAGTTTTCGCGACACATTCCGGGGGAACAGATGGAACGTATAAGTCGAAAGACTGCCTACGAGGAAGACGCATGTAGCGACGAATTATTGTACGCGGAGGGCTGGTGTTACCCGGATGACATCCCAAAGGTTCAGAAGGACGCGGATCTCCGTTTCATCATGGCCCGTTGGCCGGCGATTGCAGCTC
>CAZEWD010000021.1:0-19668 GCA_964515725.1 uncultured Binatia bacterium (SeqCode) | reverse complement strand
AGCGGCACCTCCGCAACACCATCCGCTGGGCCTCCTACCGCCACAGCAACTGTTTCCGAACGATGCCAGAAGATCATCGACTCGGTCGCCGCGGGCAAGAGCGCTGCGGAATTGAAGATTCCCATCACCAATGCCGTTCGTGAAATCATTCAGTGCCATGCCGTCAAGCTGAAGAAAGAATCTCTCTGTAACGGGCTTCCAAACCCGGGCGATTGCCGTACCAACTACAAGTTCTGGACTGACGCGCGCACTGCAAAAGGAAACTGGCCGGCAGTTTTCTCCAAAGCACTGGGCGCAGGCATGTGCCCTCCATCCGAAAAGGGATGTGATAAACTCCTCGCAGCAATCGCAGCACAGGATCCATCGAAATGCACAGCGGAGTGGAATCCAATCTGCACGGCTCTCGCCACTGCGGACCCGTCTCATTGCGACAAAGACGATGGGGATTGCCACCACATGGCGACGATGTTGAAGCTGTTGAAGGCTGGAGGCCTGGACCTACTCGCCAAGAAGGGTACCGACACAGATAAAGATTTCGTAGCCGCAGCCCTGGGACGACCTGATGCTTGTAGCCACGCGATCAAGACGTTTCTGGCGGAATGTAATGCCCCACCGGCGGTGGAGTCGTCGGACAACACGGCGAGTACGACACCTGTTGCGGGGGCCACGCCGCCGGGAACGACTTCCGGCGCAGCGCCAGCGGCTCCGGGAACACCCCCCACCCAGTAGGCAAAGTGAACTGCTCTACAAACTGGATGCGGAGACAATACATTTTTAAATCTATCATTATCGCGTGTCCTACAAGATGCTCTTGACGCATTCATTTTACGCAGGATAGTGGTGGACCAATGCAGTCCACGATGCCCCGTAGTTTTCAAACGATCTGTGATATTTGCCTGCGCGACGTACCTGGGTCGCTGAAGATCGAGGGCGACGACGTCTTCCTTTGCAAATCCTGTGAGGAACACGGCGAGCGGCAGGTGCCGATGTCACGCAACGGCAAGTCCTACCTCACCTTCGATCGGCACTACCACACGGTATTTCCACCTGAGGAACCGCCGCCGAACACAGTAGACACCTATTTCTTTACCACGAACCGGTGCAATTTAGACTGCTCCTACTGTGTGGTTGAAGCGAACAATTACGATTACTTCGGCGATTACGAGATTCCCCGGTTTGCCAACCACCTGAAGACCTATCAAGGACCAAAGGTGAGTCTCATCGGCGGCGAGCCGTTCAGCCATCGATCGATGTTCGAGTTCCTGCGCCTCATCGAGGAAAGTGGCAAGACCGCCGTGTTGTATACGAACGGGTTGGCCCTGGCTGATGAAGACGTCGTTCGGCGAGTGATCGACGTATCGCGCCGGCGCTGCGAAATCCGCATGACCTTCGAAGGTTTTGCACCAGAACACTATTCGCATTTCGGCGTATCACGAGTACGCGAGCGCAAATTGGCTGCTCTGGAGAATCTGGCAAAGTATGGGATTCCTTCAACGTTGGGGTACACCATCGAACCTTCCACGCAGCAGAGCCAGGACAGACTTCGGGAGAAGCTGCAGGAAGTGATCAAGTATGCAATGGAACAGGACTTCGTCCGCGGACTGACTTTCCAGGCCACCGCCGCCCTCGGAGGAATACGCCACGCAAAGCCCGATGACATATGGTCTGTGGATCGGGTGATGGACGAAATCGTCGAGGCATCTCCGGTGCCGATCGCTCGACGCGATGTCTATCTGGCACAGCGCCTCGTTCACCTGACTGCCCGGCTGTTCAATCTGCCGCTCTGCGCATACGTCCAGACTGCTGTCTTGTTCCGGGCAGGAAAGCGCTGGGTTGGACTCGACCATTTCTTCAACTGTGACAAACTGGAGCGGCGGCTCGACGTGCAACTCGATGAATGGCCGCGGACGAGCCGCAGGCTCCTTCGTGCCCTGGCGGCGGACGCTCTTGCCTGTGCCTACCCAACTCGTGTTCCGTCTCTCGCCGGATTTGGGCTACGGATGCTGCCCGTCTTCTTGAACCGGTATGACTTCGCCAGCATTCCGAAATCGATCCTGCCACTCATCTCGATTTCGGTTTGCGATCGTTACAATCTCGACTCGCATGTGGCGCGGCGTTGCGAAAAGATGGTCCACTCGAGAGTCGGGGGGCAAGAGATCATCGAGTCCTGCAGTGAAATGACGATCCGGCAAACACGCGAACGCGCCGCCGTCGACCAGGCAAACAACGGATCCTCGCACTGACGGACCCGTGGACCGTCCGATCAGTGCGAGCCCACCATGTAGGAGAGCGTGCGTAATGCAAGTGTCGCATCACGCCACACTGCGCCCGGGAGCCAACGGCCACGGGTCCGCGCATAGTCCAGCACGAAACGCGGTGACAGATAAAATTTCCGATAAAGATCTCTCTGATCAAAATCGAGCGAAGACACATCGGAGGCTCCACCGGCAAACTTATTGCTGAGCCGCTTCCAGGTCTCGTTTCCACGTTCACCACGCGCCATCGGATAGGCAGCGAAGCGATGACACTGAACAAGTTCGGGGCGGAGATCGTCAAGCAGGCGCCAAGTGGCGTGGCGCTCCTGTTCCGTCTCCCCGGGCGCTCCTAGAATCACGTATGCCACCATCCATATACCGGCGTTGCGAATGGCAGTGGCTGCAGCACGTGTTTGCTCTACCGTGATCCCTTTGCGTAAACTATCGAGCACACGCTGTGAACCGCTTTCGATCCCCAGGCACAGAGTGGAACAACCAGCCCTCCGGAGGAGAGGGAGAAGTGCGGGGTCGACATCGTCGACACGCGCATCAGCCAACCAGGTGAGCTTCAGACCACGTCGTAAGATCGATTCGCAGAGAGCAGCAACACGATCCGACTTGCGGAGAAAATTGTCGTCATTGAAATAGACGACATTCGCACCAAGCGACGCGACATGCTGTAACTCTTCGGCAACGGCCTCGATATCCCGCACCCGATAGGGAAGGAACCGCGAGCGCATCTCGACGGGTGAACAGAACGTGCATGCGTGTGGGCAGCCACGCGTAGAAAGGACGTACGCACAACGCAAACGACCACGGTGCTGAAGTGGATAGGCAACCGTATACCCACCCGCAAGCAACTCGGCATGTGGCGGAATCGGCAATGCATCAATATCGGCGATAGGTAAAGCCGGGATCGCCGCACGCACACCCGGTGCATCATTTTCCACCCAGCCCGGCGCTGTCGGCGAGCGGCCGGCCCCAAGCGCATCCACAATCTCGCCGATCCAACCTTCGTATTCTCCGCCCAGAACTCCGGCAACGGAACCATCCTCCAAGATCCCAGCCGCTCCCGATTCTGCCGGTGGCCCTGCGGCAACGACAACGCCGGCGAATGGTCGGACTCGGCGCGCCAAGGGCACAATCTCTCCCAGGTTTTCGATCCTCGCATCCAGCACGAGCACATCGGGGCGACTCTTCCGGATGCGGCCATCGAGGGAGACCGACCGACTCGTCGGGGCGGCCGTATCGATAAACTCAACCTGATGTCCCAGCTTCCGCAGCACTGAAGTTGCATAGGCCGCCCTCAAGGGCGGTATGGCGTGGCGCGGGTGGCGATGTTCGGAGCCGAGAGCTCCCAGGTAGGCGACAGTGACCTTCATGGTCAGATTCGCCCCAATGCCCGATCGAGCGCTGCAATGACAGACTCTGGTGTCACTCCCACGTGAATCGGGAGATAGAGACCTTCACGTTCAGCGCGCTGGGCCACAGGGTCCTGTCTGCCCACGTCGTCTTCGATCGACCGCATCCACGTCGGCTGTGTGTCCTGTCCCTCGTCGAGCAACACTCGACGGAGTTGGTCTCGCCGGTGATGAAGGAGAGTCACGAAGAGCGGGTGATCGCCCGGATCATTCGCCTCCTGATAACGCAAATCTCGTTCACACAATGCCTCGCGTATCGCAAATGCCGCTGCACGGCGGCGACAACGCTCCGTAGCAAAGCCATTCAACTGCCGCAGCGCCAGCCTGCCCACCGTTGGTGGAGGTTGCCGAGTTACCGCTTCTGGAACTCCTTGACCCTCGTCTTCGAACAGACGAGTAGGGAGGTCCACTCCAAAACGGTCGAAAACCCGAATGACGGGATGAAGGAAAATCGGGTACAGTTTTGGATGGGTGGCGGCTGCAATCCCCAGCTCGAGAAGCGCCGAAATAAGCAGGCGTGTGCGTGAGGGAGGAGGGAGCGTAGCGCGGGCCGTACGCACCGCGGCAGCCACTGCCGGATCATCGGTTACCACCAACCCACCGAACATCGTGTTGATATGTTTCCCCTTGCCAAAGCTGTGGATCGCCGCATTCCCGTAGGAACCGACCGGACGGCCATCGACTTCAGCCCCTACGGCGTGAGCAGCATCTTCGATGATGACGACGTGCGCAGGAACCACTTGTGAGATCTCGGCCATGGGCGCCGTGACCCCTTCGACGTGGGTGGGGATCACCGCTCGTGTCCGAGGCCCAAGGGCTGCAGCTACGGTATCCCCGGTGACCACGAGACGGCGTTCACACACATTCGCAATCCGCAACTGGTAGCCAAGCGCGCGCAGAAAACCAGGAACGCACGGCGCCGTGTAGGAAGGGACGATAATTTCATCCCCTGGACGGCAGCCGGCATGCGCCAGCAATGCGCCCAGACCAGCGCGCGCCGAACCCACCACAACGGCCTGCTGAGCGCCCAGCACCGCGGCTGCAGCAGATTCGAACTTCTCCAGACCATCACTTTTCCTGCCCAGCAGTGAGGTGACCGTCTCACTGGACAGCCCAGGTACCGCGGTCGGTCGCAATCGCGGAGTTGGCGATAACATCGACATTCGTAATGACCTGCCCAAGGTCCTGTGGATACACGCCTCCGTGAAGTCAGTCAATTTGCGAACATCGAGGAGGTGATTCCCCTGGGCCAAGCGCAACCACGCACAGCACCGTCCCCCCCAGACTATCCGCTCGATGCAAAATCGATCAGATTTTCACCCGCGGGGATGGACGAATCGAAACCTCTCCTTCCTGGCCACTTTCAGTCCCCCAACTCCACCGATGGACGAATTCTCCAGACCTCGAGGACCGGCTCGTTGTTCCGGTTCGTAAACACCATCTTTCGTTCGGCATCTGCAACGATGAGCATTGCGCGTGCGATCCCCGGCTCATCGAAATGGCGCGATTCGATCCGGTTCTGCCCAACCGGGAGAAGAACGGTCAAGGACGTTGTCGAATCGCGCCCGCGCAAGATCTCTCGCCAAACTTCGACAAGGTCGGGATCTGGGGCTCCGGCTTTTGACCGCCGGAACATTGGGTAGACGTACACCGGGCGAACTTTACCACCGGAAAGCATCTCGTAGGTACCCACGGCATAGAACGTCACGACAATGGGGCGCAGTTCACCGTGCTCCATCAGCCAATCGGCAGAAGCGCGCTGGACATGAAGATCGAATAAGGCGTTTGCGGCTCGTGAAAGATCTTCAGAGAACCCGCGTTGGTCCCAGAAATTTGCACCCACAGGTAAGGCACAAAGGAGTAGTGCCCCCCCATAGGCAGGGAGGAGCCGATTCAGCCATCTCTGTGCACACCACTCGAGAAAAGCGGCAACAGCCAAGCTGTGCAGAGGCACCAGCAGCACGAACTGGTAATCACGATGTTCGCGATAGAACATTGCGACAAAAGCAAAGACGACCAATGCCACAATCAACATCTGGAACTCGATTCGCTGCCGTCGGGAACCTGGTGAGGCTGAGCGAACAACGAGCCATCCGAACGTGCACACGATCAGCGCAATTCCAAGATAGTTTTGCCGTACGCCTTCGCCACGTACGATCTCGCTGAGAATCCCGCTCCAACTGCCGAGATATTGAAAGAAATTCAGACTGGTTGCGGGAATAACGTCGGTGGTGAAGAAGTCCGTAAGGAAGCTCAATCGCCGCCCGACCTCCCGCACGGTGGACGGACCCGCCACTGCAAACCCAAGGATCGGGAGGAACAACGGCAGAACAGCAAGGGTCGGCCGTACCAGGCATCGAATCGAAGGTGGCCGCCACCCCGCCAGCAACGCCGCCATCAGGATTCCCGAAAGAGGCCATAACGACGTGATCTTGGCTGATATCGCCAGGCTGGCAACAACAACGGCAAGCCAGAGCCATATGTTCGCACCACTTCGCACAAAGCGGAGGACTGCCTGCAACACAACAACGGCACCGAACGACGGCAGACTCTCGTCAAACCGCGCCCAACTATACATGAAGACAAACGGCAAGCTGGTTGCAGCGATGGCTACGCTCATCAGGCCGACCCTTGGCCCCAAGCCCAGAAGCAATGCCAGGTCATACAAACACCACAGCAGGAGCAAACCGAACAAGGCGTGCCAAAGACGCGCCGCCATCAAGGGGGAAAGGCCCGTGGCACGCATCGCCACTCCGCCATAGGAAAGGTGATTCGTCATGTACGGCTGGTTCAGGACGGGCCATCGTCGATCCGAACCAGGCTCCAATGAAAGCCGCGGCAACCACGGCGAAATGACAACGAAAGATGCGATCTCATACGGCTGGGGATTTCCGGCGACGTCACGGAGATCGAGTGGGGTCAAGACATAGGGCACAACCTCTTCGTAGTTTGCCCCGAGGAGTTGCACAGTCTGCGTAACGAGCAAAATGTAGGCGACCGACAAAACTGACAGCGCCGCCGCGCGTCGCAGGTTCATGGAAAACCCGGGCTGGATACATCCATCACAGCCCGTTCAGCCGTAAGCTCGTCCGAAACCTGAATGGCGGGATCGGACGACGATCGGACTTCAGCCACCAAGACCCGTCGCCAATCCACACGAATAGACACGGTACAGCTACTGGAATCGACGGCACGAGAGATCAACCGCATCGAATCCAGGAGTCGGCACGACCCACTCGCAATGGTTCAAGCAGACACCACGGTATCGTTTAGCGCACAGACTTATCCACCAGATCCGACCAATCCCTCGAACGACCGTCGACGACTGGCACCAGCGCATCCGCAAGCTGTTCGATCTTGCTCTTGTCGGGAAGTGGGTCGTCTTCGGCGATCTCGAGGTAGCGCATACCAAGCGGGCCTGCCGTGCGAAAATAGTTCTCACCCTCGCGAGCCCGTGACAGGAGAAGCGTCTGTTCCGGTAATCCTTCGTGTTGGAAACGCAGAAGAACCCCCCCACTGGCCGGACGCGCTTTTGAAAAGGTCCAACCAGCAACCGTCCCCGAACCAAGCAGTTTGCCAACGATATCGCTCGTCTTCTCGCTCACCGCAGTCAGTCGTGGGTCATCCCAATCGACACTGAACGGATCACTGGCGAAAACCTCACTGGGTAAGTCGGCATAACTAAGCGCCTGCACATAGTGGTAGGTGATATTGCTCTGGAAGGCATTCCCCACGAGCAACTCGTCTTGCACCGTGGCTGCAGCCTGGTCATCACTGAGCACCTTACTCCCGTACCAGAACTGAAATCCGGCGATGGCTTTGTTGACCAGAGCATCGTAGCGCTCACAGTACGCACGACAGACCTCCGGGGTCCAACCGGTTTCATTCAGGATCGTCGCAACCTCGATCGCCTTGTTGACCGCAAGGCCGGTACCGACAGAGTAGACTGGATCGGCAAAACAGTACGCATCCGACAGCAGAATGTAATCCATCGTTGCTGGCACGCTCGACGAACGCGCGAAATTGTTGCGGACGTGCATGCGATTGTAGGGGCTACTCCCATCCATGACCCGGCGTCGCAACTGGTAGTTCGGTGCAATGTTGGTACTGGTGATCGCTTCGTACTCCTCACGACTCACCTTGCCGTGTCGTGACACCACGCCGTAACTCAGCAGTTTCTGATCGTACAGCGGAATCTGCCATGTCCACATGCCTTCTTTGATCTTCGTGAGAATCGTCGACATACCCGGCCGCCAGGCACGTGTCTCCTCTTCGGCCAGGACACGACGGTGCTGGTAGCTGTAGCGCAACCAGCTCACTCCCCGATCCTTCAGGGAGGAATAGAATCTCTCGGGCTCGTTTCCTTCGATATCCCAATAACTCCACGTGGCATAGACGGGCCACAGCAAACGGGTCTTCTTCAACAGATTTGACAGGACCATGTTCGGCCCCGAACAGTCGATGATTTGCTTCTCGACCTGGTACTCCTCGTGTTCCGTGCGGACCAGCTTGTGTTCGAGATCGACACCGATGACGCGTTCAGGACGGTACACGACACCCCATGCATCCAGCATCACCTGTTCCATTTCCGTGCGTGTGATGTGCATGGCTCCTTGGAGCGCGCCTTCTGGCAGAGGGAACGACGCGGCGCTCAAACCATCGATGAACGTCGTCCCGTACTTTGGCGAGAACGAGGGACACTCGCGCAAAGCGGGCAGAAGTTCCCGCAGTGCAGGATGACGGAAATGTTCTGGAATGATCGACTCACCGATCTTGTACCGTCCCGGTTCAGCTTCGAGCACGACGGTCCGGTCATTCTTGAGGAAATGCCTCAGGGTAATGCCCGCAATTCCACCGCCAATGATAAGGTAGTCGACCCGTTCCATAATTCCTCCAAAACTTCAGTCAGAGTTTGCCCGTACACTCATCATGGATCACGCGACAAGCGTCCCCCCTACACTGCGGTCCGAGTGACTGTCAACAGGGGGTGCACGTGACCAAGTCTATCGAGGACGAGATACCTCATCAGCACCAAAATCTCACGGACTATTCCCCGACTGGGACCGGTGCCGACAGGAGCAGCCAAGCCTTTGTCGCGATTGATGGACCAGTGGCTGCTGCATCCAGGATATGGACACATGACATCGACAATGAGGCATCAAACATCGAGTCTCACCCGGAGTCCGATCATGCGAATCACCGCCGTTCCCTCATCTCGTCGGAATGGCAGACGATCATCCTCCTTTCGTGTATCCCGCAATCCTCGTCTCACTCAACCACTGGCCGCCACAACGCCAGACCCGCCTGCCAGAATCTCGGCCACCCGCTCGGCGGCGCGACCATCCCAAAGCGGCGGACAGCGGGGAGCGGGAGTGTCACCGTCGAGGATCCGCTGGACTTCGAACGGGATCCGTTCCGGCCGGGCACCAATGATACGGTTCGTACCTTGGTGAACGGTCGCAGGCCTCTCGGTCGTGTTCCGTAACGTCAGACACGGCACTCCGAGAAACGTTGTCTCTTCCTGCACACCGCCCGAATCGGTCAGAACCAGTCGGGCACGGTTCATCAGGGCCAACATATCAAGGTATCCGAGGGGTGACGTCACATGCACGCCCCTCAGACTCCCAAGTGCCGTTCCAAAGCCGAAAGTGTCGATTCGGTCACGTGTGCGTGGATGCATGGGAAAAATAATCGGCAGATGACGACTGATTTTGGCAATGGCGCTGAGAAGCGAGCCAAGGATACCGCGTTGATCGACGTTGGATGGACGATGCAGAGTGAGAACCCCATAGAGCCGGGATATTCCGAATTGGGCTGCAGGATTCCGTTGGACTGCTCTCGGCCAGAACCGCACCAACGCGTCGATCATCACATTGCCGACGTGGAAAATCGAGGCAGATGGCCGGCCTTCACGCTGGAGATTTTCCACACCGCTCGTCTCGGACGCGAACAGGTAATCGCTTATGGTGTCGACGACCACCCGGTTCAATTCCTCTGGCATACTACGATCGAAACTGCGCAAACCTGCTTCGATGTGCGCCACCGGAATCCCCGCCGCAGCCGCAGCCAGTGCTCCCGCAGCCGTCGAGTTGACGTCACCGACAACGACCACGAGATCGGGGCGCAACTCCACCAGAACCGTCTCCAGCTTCGCCAGCATGTGTCCCACCTGAGCAGCGTGACCACCACTACTGGGATCCAGAACGACATCAGGATCTGGTAACTCGAGCTCTGTGAACAACCTCCCCGACATGGCGGGATCCTGGTGCTGTCCGGTGTGAACCAGCCGTGGAACGAAAATATCGGGCCGTGATTGCTGCGCCCGAAGGACAGCGGCCATCTTCACCAGGTTCGGACGTGTACCGACAATGTTGACGACGCGCAGCACTCGCTCAGCGCTCCACGACGCCGCACTGCCACAAACTCTTGTTGGCGGCTACCTCGAGCGCGACACTGTGGTCGACCGACATCGCGTACATGGATGTCCATGTATCCGCGCCCACTCCGCGATGTCAACGCGGGATTCGTCGAACCCCTCGTGCGGAAACCGGAAGAACGCTCCTCCGTCGTCGTACGGCGGCGGAGGAGCATTTCCCTACCAGCCGACCGAAAGACCCAGGGTCACGAACAGACTGTTGTGATCACTGCCAATGGCCGGTGTGCTGTCATATTCATCCAACAACCCGAACTTGGCGCTGACCGGATCGATCAGAGGGACGTACAACGCAAGTTCGTTGCGCATCAGATAGTCACCGGTGAAATCGTCGACCGCCGGGAGATAATCGACACGCCAGGTCACCAGCGAACCATAGGGAAGGTGGTATCCGGCCTGCGCGCCGATCGCGACGCCGAAATAATCGTTGTCAGTCGCGGGGAAATAGGTCCCGTCGACCGTCCCACCAAAGTAGCTCTCATACACCCAGCTACCACCGATGTCGGCCTGCAGAAAATTGCGCCGTGTCTCGTCCAGCTTTTCTTCCCAGAACGTGTAACCGACACCGAGTTTCGGCACGCCACGGATACTGAGACGTTGGATTCCGTCGTACGTCGCATCGCCAGATGCGTAGCCGTAAATGCGCTCGGTAAAATCGTACTCACCACGGACGGCGCCGACCGCCTTGTCCAACGTCGTTACCGTTGGCTCTCCCTTGCTCTTCTGCGTACCATAACGGTAGTCGGCTCCCAGGATGAGGCGGGTCGGCCCCTGGCTGCGGGTGGCTTTCAATCCCAGGACGAAACCTGTGGTGTCCGTCGTTGCCTGCTGCGCATTGAATCCGACGTCGAAATTTCCGTGCCAGTACCGCCACGCGCTACGCATACGATCACGACACGAAAGCCCATCGCCACTCAACGGGCTGGCCAGAGTGATCGTGCTCGGGTCGATATAGGCCGACCCCACCCGGAGCTTCCCACCGGACATTCCCGTCACCGGGGCATCCAACTCGGCCCCGTCACCGTGCAGAATCTGAAACGAAGCCTCCGTTCGAAGGTCCTCGATATCCTCCCACTTGATTGCCAAACTGCCCTTGCCGTACGCCGGATCAAAAATGATCCCGCCTGAGTTCAGTGATTTGACGGCACCCTTGAGCACAGTCCCCTTCGATGTCACCTCGTCGGCATGCACTGCCATTGCCGAGACAACCAGCAGACCTGCACCAAGGGCAACAAATCCCCGACGGAAAATTGATCGGTATGACTTCATTCTAACCCCTTTCTGCATAGACAATGTTGTCAATTCCTTTCGGATGAGCCGATAACTCTGGCCAACCGGCATCCGGTGGTCAGGGCGTCGGACACCAACGCAACACCAAGGTCTGGACGCAAGAGGCAGGTGTCATCTTCCCGTCTGTGAGAGACTCCAGCCCTGTCGCTCCAGCACCTCGATGCCGTCAAAAACCCGAATCCGATTCTTTCTGCAACGAAGGAATCCGGTTTCAGGGTTGCCGTCCCATCGCACCCACAGGACAGTCCTGCAATGTGCCACGGGGTGAAGGCAACGTGCGCGCAATCGACGGACTCACTCGTCCAGCACGAAAATCAGGTTCATGTGGACCCGGTACTCCTTGATTTTCTTTTTTTCGACACTGGCACGGATGCGTGTCACCTCGACACCGGTGATCCCGTGCAACGTCTTGTGTGCCCGCTTGAGACCTTCTTCGATGGCTCCCTCGATGGTTCCTGCGGAAGCTACGATTTCACTGATGCGCCCTGTCGCCATTCCGAGTCGACTCCTTTCCCTTCATCCATCCACCATCTCTTGACCGACATGCAAGCCACGTGAAAAGTCGTCGCCGTGCGTTCCCCACAGCCGGCAAATCGGAACCTCGCGTGACTCACAAAGCAACGCCATCCGAGCGAACACTCCGGACCGACGGGTCGAGCGAGGACGACAGACATCCGGACGATCGGTTGCACCGCGGTTTATCGCTGACCGACGCCGTCATGCTGTGCGTGTCGTCGGTCATCGGGGTTGGAATTTTTCTCACACCGGGCACCGTGGCCGAGTTGCTGCCGCACCCTGGTGTGTTCCTTGCCGCCTGGCTGCTGGGCGGCCTGCTCTCGCTTGCCGGTGCGTTAGCCAACGCCGAGTTGGGCGCCATGTACCCCCACGCCGGAGGAGATTACGTTTACCTGCGTGAGGCCTACCACCCGATGGCAGGCTTCATCATCGGTTGGTTATCCTTCTTCGTGATCTATGCAGGAACCATAGCCACGCTGGCCGTGGGCTTCGCCGAAGGACTCGATCGTGTCATTCTTATTGACGCTTCTGGAAAAACGATTGCCGCCGTCGTCGTCATCATTGTCACCTCGGCCGTGAACTACGTCGGCGTCCGTAGCGGCGCTCGTTTCAACAACCTGACGGGCGCAATCAAATTGGTGGCGCTCGCCGCCGTGGCGATTGCTGGGCCTGTGCTTGGTTCGGGGCAAATCGAAAACCTGCGTCCCCTCGTCAGCGGTGCGACGGCGGTCCCCTTCTCCGGGCTCGGCCTGGCGCTATCGCCCATTCTGTTCAGCTATCTCGGCTGGAACGCCTCTGTTTATGTCGCCAGTGAAATCCGCGAACCAGGACGCAACGTTCCCCGGTCCCTTTTTCTCGGACTGCTCCTCTGCACGGCAATCTATCTGATGCTCAACGCCGTCTACCTCTACGCCCTACCGATCGAGACGCTCCGCGGTCAGGTGCATGTCGGTGAGGCAGCAGCACGAGCTTTGTTCGGTGACCTCGGCGGTTCGATCACGGCAGCGCTCATCCTCGCATCCATTATCGGCTGCCTGAACGCAACCATCCTCGTAGGACCTCGCATCGCGTACGCCATGGCACTGGATGGCTATTTCTTTCCCGGAATCGATCTCGTACACGACCGATATCGCACGCCACACATGGCTATCGTGGCACAGGCCCTGACGGCCATTGCCCTGATCATCGTGCTGCAAAGCTTCCCCAGCGTTCTCGACTACACGACATTCGCCATTGTGCTTGCCACGATGGCGGATACCACGGCGCTGTACGCACTGCGGTGGCGCCGTCCACACAAGCGACGGCCCTACCGGGCGTGGGGATACCCGTTCGTCCCGGCCCTCTATTTTCTGGCCAATGGCTTCATCGCCAGTGCGATGATGCGGGGTCGGCCAAAGGAATGCGCCATTGCTCTGGCTGTCACCGCCACGGCACTCCCTTTCTATGTGTGGTTCCGTCGTGGTCGGGCGTGAACTCCAACCCGATCGTGTTGCCGGACGACCCGGAAGGTAATGAGTAGCCGCTCTGCCACTCGGATCAACCTCCATCACGGAGGCGGACACGTTGCCCATCACGCAGGGGACGATCCGAAACGATCACCAGTTCGCCCCCCGACAAGCCCTTTGAAATCCTGATCTCATCCCCAACGCTACCGGCGCTCTCCACGGGTCGTTCCTTCACCCGGCCGTCCTCGTAGACCCACACGAGGGCCTGGCCGGAATCATTGCGACGTAGCGCGCTACTGGGGATCGAGACGATGGATTCCGCCGCTCCGTTCGGACCGGCTTTCGGCTCGCTCAAAAAAGTGATCCGCGCACTCATGTCGGGAAGGAGTTTCTCATCCGGATTCTGGATCCGAACTTCGATGCGCAGCGTACCTTTCTGGCGATCGACTTGCGGATAGAGCTTGACGACTCGTGCATCGTACTTTGCATCAGGGTAGGCATCGGGGATTACACTGGCGGGCTGTCCCATGTGGACGCGATTCAGATCGGCCTCGTTGACATCGACCTGAGCACGCATGTCCGTCAGATTGGCCAGGCGGATCAGATCACCGGAGCCAGCAAAACCTCCAGGTACGGCAATCTCGCCAACCTCCTTGCTCTTGGCCAGGATCACTCCGTCGGTCGGCGCTCGCAATACAGTGTAATCGAGGTTTACTTTCGCCTGCTCCACTTCGGCTTCGATCTGGCTGACCGTCGCCCGAGCCACTTTGGCCCGGTTCTCCTGGATGTCCAGTTCCTGTCGCGACGCAACACCCTTGTCGAACAGAGTGTGGATGCGCCGGAGATCCGCTTCGGCCAGATTGAGATTTGCTCGTGCCAGGTTCAGAGACGCTTCGGCGCGTGCCGCGGCAGCGCGATAGTCACGATCATCGAGTTGTACCAGAGGATCTCCCTTGAGAACGCTCTGCCCCTCCTCGACAAAATAGCGCTCGATCCGACCGGGGACACGTACGCCGATCGAGACATAGCGATCTCCCGTGACGACATAACCCGAACCTGAAAGAACCGGGAGCGGGCCAGCCTCGACCGCCGATATGCGGGTGGCCTCCGCGACGGCAACCAGGACGGGAGCTCCTTGCAGCCTCCAAAATGCCACACCTGCCGCGGCAACGATCAATCCAATCCACCAGAAACGGCGGATCGGGTTTCGGCGTGAACGACGTGGCGGCGCGTCACGGTCGATCCGCAGCGAGGCCAATTCCGCTCGCAAGCGGTCATCCGGTCCAGTGGACGAGGTATTCATGGAGGGCTTGATTACCACACCCGAGAGATCGGGGAAGCGTGGGCAGCAACGGAAACTGGGGGGACAATATGGATCACATTCGCTGCGGCCATACGCTCTTTTGCAGAATCAGCAGCAGTTTTTCGGCACAAGACTCTCATGCCTTTCGTAGGGCCTCGATAGGCCGCATGCGCGCTGCACGCCAGGCGGGGCCGAATCCTCCGATCAGGCCGATCAGCCCAGCCAGAACCAGGGCACCAGCAAAATCTGCTGTACCCAGCCGCAGAGTGACCACGTTTGTCGTGAACGCTGCCGTGCCAAAGGCAATCCCTCCCAGGTACCATTGTAGAGCGATGGCCAGCAGCAGAGAGACAACGACACCGATCAGAAATCCAACACAGGCAAGAAGCATTGACTCGATCTGGAACGCGATGAGAATCGCTGCTCGCGAAAAGCCCATCGCCCGTAGGGTTCCGATCTCTGCGGTGCGTGCCTGTACCGCTGCATACATCGTATTCGATGCGCCAAAGCCGGCACCAATCCCGGCGAGGACAGCAATCCCCACAACGAGTACATACAGGGAATTCGCCGACTCGGATTGCTTCGTGTAGTAGTCGGATTCGCGTTGTGCCTGGAGGGCGTAACGCGGGTCCGCTTCGATGCGTTTTTGCAGGTGGACGAGATCACCCTCCGACCGGGCCCGAAATCGTACCCCCGAGTAGGGAAACGGACGCTTTGCATCATTCGCCAGTTCACGGACGTCTACCCAGACCTCGCTCTCGAACGAAGAACCGGCCGCCTCGAAGGTTCCCACCACGGTCCAACGCCCACGACCGAACTCGAGATGGCTGCCCAGGGTCGTCCCTTCGTAGCGCCCCCCTACACCGACACCAACGATTGCTTCCGCCGAACTCAGGCGGAACATCCGTCCGGCAACGATTTTCACCGTATCGTGAACTTCCAGTGCCATTGGCTCCACGCCGCGGACGAGCACATTGTCTCGTCCCCCATCGATGGTTCGAAAAAACGGTTGCACCACGAGTTCCGGCGACACGAGCGGCTCGTCTTTCGCATTGCGCACGATACCATCGGAATAACGGATCGACTGATAGACCTCCTGCTGCAACTGGCTCATCCCGTCATTGTCAGACCCTTTGCGCATGACCACGACGTTGAGCGGATGGCCCGTTGCCACCAGGGTGTGCTTGAGACTGGAGATCAGCCCCAGAAAGAGGCTGCATGCCACCACGACAAGGGCGATGACGCCTGCCGTCATCACCGTACGCCCCGGGCGGGCACGCAGATTTCGCAGACTGTAGGAGAATGGCAGCACGGCTCAGTCCAGACGCGCCCGATCCATGTCAGAAGATCTCATGCAACGACTCCACCACCGGCTTACGTGCCGCGCCATAGGACGGTGCTACCCCAGAGAGGATTCCTACGATCAGCGAGAGGAAGATACCTTGAACCACAACGGGACCCGTAACGATAAAGCTACCGAGCGGACCCAGCGTCGGAATGAATCCAGCAAAAGCGCGCAACCCTTCGGTAAAGGCCATCGCCAGCCCGACACCGGCGAGCCCGGCGAATGACGACAGTAGCACCGCTTCCGCCAGCAAAACGCCGAAAATCACACGCCGCCCAAAGCCGATCGCCTTGAGCATGGCAATCTCGCCGGCCCGCTCGCGAATTCCCATCGATGCCGTGTTCGCAGCAATGAAAACGATGCACAGGGAGACAAGACCGGTCACCACCAGAATGATCGTGACAAAGCCCTTGAGCGTTCCCAGGAAATTCCCAAAGAAACTCTTTTCTGTTTCGGATGCCGTCTCAGCTTCGCTGTTGCGTGACATATCATCGATGGCCTGCATGACCCGATTGACATTCTGCGGATCATCGATCCGCGCCCAGATCATGCCAACGATGCTGAGTCCCTGCCCCCGCAACGAGATGAGTGCCTCGTCGAGATAGGTGCGGTGGAACCAGAACAGCGGAGAGCGGTCATTCGGAATCTCACCAACGACACGAAAATCGAGTGCCACCGGCCAGAGATTACTCTTGAGTGTGACACGATCGCCGATCTTCCACCCATATTTCAACATCGTCTGCCGGCCGACGATGGCTCCATCACGGTAGCGTTGAAAATCCTCGAGTTGGGATTCGGGAATCCGATAGTCGGGATAGACATCTCCGACGGCATCCCCATCAACGGCAAAGCTGGGGAACGTCACGCGTCCCTCCTCTTCGAAGGTACCGCCGAACCAGGTCATGCCACAGGCGGCCACCACACCCTCCACCTGACGTACCTTACGGGTGAAGGAGAACGGCATCACGTAAACGATGCCCGCACGGTTATGGATGGATATCCGCGTATTACTGGCGATGTTGTTGAGAAAGGCATCGAGTCCCGCAGGCATGGTGAGAAGGAGCATGACCAGCATGACGGCAAGCGCGACCGCTCCTCCCGTCAGAGCGGTACGCAGCTTGTTGCGCCGGAGATTGGCAAAGACCAGACCTGCGTACTTCACCTGCCCGCCCTCACCGCATCGGGTATCGGTCCACCCCGGGCAGCCATCAGAATCGCCTCGTGCGCACGATCCGCAGCCTCACCCTCCAACAGTAATCCCTTGTCCAGATGGAAAGCCTGATCCACGAAACGCAAGGCACGTGGATCATGGGTGACCATGACCACGGTCTTGCCAAAATCTTCCTTCAGCTTACGCAGAAGGCCCAGAATCACCTCGGCGTTCCGTGCATCGAGGTCACCCGTTGGTTCATCTGCAACGATCAGATCCGGATCCGTCACGATGGCCCGGGCAATCGCCACATACGCGGGAAATGCCCGAGTCTGCCCTCCAGGCCGACGATTCTCAGCGCCGTCTCGGCCCGCCGCATCCGTTCACCTCGATCGAGGTGGGTAAGCAATAGAGGCAGTGCAACGTTGTCGCGAGCGCTGAGGACCGGGATGAGGTTGAAGAACTGAAAGATCAATCCGACATGGCGAGCACGCCAGTTCGCCAGTTCATCCTCGGTAAGGTCGTTCAACTTCTGCCCGACGACAAAGATATCTCCGCTGCTGGGCCGGTCGATCCCCGAGATGAGGTTCAGCAGGGTGGATTTGCCCGAACCGGATGGACCCATGAAGGCCACGAAGCGCCCCGCCTCGATATGCAACGTGGCGCGATCGAGCGCATACACCTCATCCACGCCGCGCGTATACACACGGGACACGTCACGGATCACGATCAATGGCTCCACCACACGACTCATACGGCCGACTGTACCCGAGCCGGAAGTCGCGGCAAAGTCATGTGAGACAGGGAAGAACACAACTCCGAAGAGTTGGGACTCACACAATGCGCTATTGCAACACGGCCTTTCGCGCTACACACTGACCGTACCCATCATGGATCGGCTGAAATCTCCCCATACCGGACCACGGGAGTGGGTCATCTACGACGAATATTCGCGTTGCCCGTACCTGCCGGGAGAGGTGGCACGGTTGCCCCTACGGCTGCCCACACGCCCCCTCACACGAGCGGCCATGACGGATCGTTTGAGGGAGGGCGACCGCCGGCAAGGAATATTGCTGTACCGCCCCAAATGTCCGGGCTGCCGGGCCTGCGAAGCGATCCGGATCGACGTTGCAGGCTTCCGTCCAGATAGGACCATGCGACGAGTCTTCCGTCGCGGTGAAGAGTGTCTCGAAACGAGGCTCGGTGCTCCGCAACTCACCAAGGAAAGGGTCGCCTTGTACAACCGACACAAGGTCGAACGGAACCTCCTGGTCGGAGACGGCCTTCTGGACGCGGAGTTGTACAGTGAATTCCTCGTCGATAGTTGCGGTGAGTCTTTCGAGCTGACGTACCATCGGAACGGCCGGCTGGTTGGCGTTGCCATCTTTGACCGGGCCAGTGAAGCACTATCCGCCGTCTACTGTTTCTATGATCCTTCCGAGGCGCATCTCAGCATCGGAACTTATTCGATTCTAAAGCAGATCGATCTGTGCCGCCGCTGGGGACTACAACACCTCTATCTCGGTCTCTTCGTCAGGGGCTGCACCACGATGGCATACAAAACCCGCTTCCGCCCGCAAGAAAGGTTGATCGAGGGAGTGTGGCAGCGGTTCGATTGACGCGAACCCGACAGGCAGAACCGTATGTCCCAAGCGAACGATCGCGGCTTCAGCGCCTCCGGCCGAGAATCGCCCGCAACAACGGTGTCGTCATGAAGGTGGTTCCGAGTGCCATCAACACCATCATGGTAAACAGTCGAGGGGAGAGCACACCGAGGTCGAGTCCAATATTGAGAACGATCAGTTCCATCAGACCCCGTGTGTTCATCAGAACACCCAGGGCAGTCGCCTCGCGCCAATCCGAACCGGTGGCACGCGCCGCGACTGTCGTACCGCCAAACTTACCAACGCAAGCAGCCATGATGATTGCCGCACAGGCGATCCAGTCCGAAGCCGACGCCAACAAGCCAATTTGCGTGCGCAAGCCGCTGTAGGCAAAGAACAAGGGCAACAGAATGACCACGACCAGCGCTTCGAGACGCTCCATCAGGGTGCGCGTCAAAATCCCCCTCGGCAGGATCGCTCCGAAGACGAACGCTCCGAACAGCGCGTGGACCCCGATCAGTTCCGTTGCCCAGGCCGATAGCAACGCCAGTACCAGGACGGCAGCGATCACATCATGCGAGACGAGGCCAGCGGCGTTGAGACGATCATCGAGCTTCGCGATCAGGGGGCGGACTCCCCTCCACATCACAACGACATACACCGCAGCAACAAGAGTGGTGGCAAAGGCAGAACTCCAACCGGAACTACGCACCATGGCAACGACGAAGGCAAGTACACACCAGGCCGTGATGTCATTGAGGGCGGCACACGCAATGGCCAGTGCCCCCTCGCGTGTGCGTAGCAACGATTGTTCGGCAAGAATGCGAGCCAGGACGGGAAAGGCGGTGACGCTCATCGCCGATCCCATGAACAGGCAGAACACGGGTAACGACACTCCGGGGCCGC
>CAZEWD010000020.1:0-19695 GCA_964515725.1 uncultured Binatia bacterium (SeqCode) | reverse complement strand
TAGAGATCGATGTGCCGGGAAGAGGTCACGCCACGGCCTCCTCGAAGCCATTTTCAACGAGTGCTTTGTGCAGGACCCGCACCGCCAGTTCCGTGTACTTGGCGTCGATGACGATCGACACCTTGATCTCCGAAGTGGAAATCATCTGGATATTGATCCCTTCCTCCGCCAGCACCTCGAACATGCGTGCAGCCACACCGGCATGACTGCGCATGCCCAGACCGACGACCGAGATCTTGGCGATCGAGGGGTCTCCCGTGACACCTCCCGCACCGATCTCCGAGCTGATCTCGTGCATCAGGTCGAGTGCCTTCTGCATATCGCCGTGCGGCACGGTGAAAGAGATGTCGGTGTACCCCTCTTCGCTGGCATTCTGGATGATCATGTCGACCACGATGTGCGCTCGGGCAATCGAACCGAAAATTCTGGCAGCCAGACCTGGGCGATCCGGCACCCTCTGAACCGTGATCTTCGCTTCGTTCTGGTCGGCAGCCACGCCGGAAACCAACACATCTTCCATGCTCTTATCCTCTTGAACGACCCACGTGCCCGGTCCGTCGCCGAAGCTCGACCTGACGCACAGGGGTACATGATAGCGTTTGGCAAATTCGACGGAACGGATCTGAAGAACCTTGGCGCCGAGGCTGGAGAGTTCCAGCATCTCGTCGAAAGAGATGCGGTCGAGTTTACGCGCCGAGGGACAGATTCGGGGATCCGTCGTATAAACCCCGTCGACATCCGTGTAGATCTCACAGACATCTGCTTTCACGGCCGCAGCCAGAGCAACCGTGCTGGTGTCGCTGCCGCCACGACCGAGAGTGGTGAGATTTCCTGCCGGATCAACGCCCTGAAAGCCAGCGACCACAGCCACTGCGCCACTCTTGAGGACACGCAGCATGTTGTCGCCGTTGATGCTCTTGATGCGAGCTTTCTGAAAAACGTTTTCCGTGACGATTGGAATCTGGAAACCCAGTAGCGACTGCGCCGGTACACCCAGACTCTGCAGGGCAATGGACAGCAGTCCCACGGAGACCTGTTCTCCCGTCGTCGCGATGACATCCAGCTCGCGCTCCGCCGGTTTCGAAGAAAGTTCGGCTGCCAGCTTGAGCAAACGATTCGTCTCGCCAGCCATGGCTGAGACAACGACAATGACCTGATTTCCGGCGCGATGAGTTGCCGCAACCCGCTCCGCCACCGCTCGGATCCGATCCAACGTTCCGACCGATGTTCCTCCATATTTCTGTACGATCAGCGCCACTTTATCCCCAGTTTCCTTCGTTGCATTCCTTTTTGCGGTCCCGTTTCGGACCCCGACTCCCGATTCTTGCCGTTTTTTCACACCACGACATCCACCCCGTTACCACTGTAAGCCCTCCCCCTGGCTCAGCCAGTGGTTCTTATCCATTCCGGCAGATCGGCCAGCAGGTTCTCATAGCGCGGATCGGATGTACTGACCACGATGTCCCGCTCCGACGTATCCACGAAAGTGATATCGATTTCGAGGGTGGCCTCATGTTCTCCACCCAGATGTTCCCACCACTCGACGGCACAAACTCCGTCACCGTAGAGATATTCACGAAGGGCAAGTTGATCAGACTGGCTTGGCTCGACGCGGTAGAGGTCCAGGTGATAGAGGGGCAAGCGACCGCCCGAATACTCGTTGACCAGAGTGAACGTAGGGCTGCGCACCTTACCGGCGGAAATTTGCAGACCTTGTGCGATGCCACGCACGAAGACCGATTTACCAGCGCCAAGCGCTCCTTTCAGTGCAATCACATCGCCGGCCTGGAGTTTTTGGGCCAGGTGGGCAGCGATAGCACGCGTCTCTTCTTCGGAGTGGCTCCGGAGCCGTACCGACCGAACACTCATTTACGCCGCCCCCGCACCGTCGGATCGGATACACCGGTGTCGGTCGAAGCCTCGAGAAGCGCCGCCAGACGGTGAGGGACCTCGAGTGCCAGGTCCGAGGCAAGATAGCCGATGGGACCGATCCTCTGGGCGAGAACGTCAGCGGCAGCACCGTGCACGAACACCCCCAGACGTGCCGCTTCGGACAATCCCAACCCCTGTGCCAGAAGGGCTCCGAGAATCCCGGACAGGGCATCCCCCATGCCACCGGACGCCATTCCGGAATTTCCCGTGGAGTTGATCCACACTTCTCCCGCCGGAGCCGCAATGACGGTACGCGCACCCTTGAGGACCAGAACACAGCCATGACGCACCGCGAAATCCCTGGCACATCCGATCCGATCCGCCTGGACGGTCGCAACATCCGACCCGATCAGGCGCGCCATTTCCCCCGGATGCGGTGTCAGGATCAGGCCTCCCTTGTGCCGATCCAGAGGGGAGAGATCACGCGACAGACAGGTCAGAGCATCGGCATCGAGTACGATCGGGAGGTTCGACTCGGCGATACAGAAGCGCACTGTCTGCTCGGCATCGCTGTGAGTCCCCAGGCCCGGTCCCACCACCAGGGCCCTCTTCTGCTGGAACAGGGCACGAAGGGCTTTGGGCTGATGGGTGATCCGGCCATCGTGGTCAGGCAACGCGGCGGTCATCACCTCGGGAGTGCCGCCTGCGAACACGCCGTTCAACGATGCCGGTCCGGCAAGCGTCGTCAGCCCTGCGCCAGTCCGGCACGCCGCGTTGGCCGCAATCAGGGCAGCCCCTGAGTGGCCGCGCGAACCAGCGATCAGCAGGACATGGCCGGCATCTCCCTTGTGGGCATCGGCGGCTCGCCTGGGAACAAAAGGAGCCACATCGGACGCTTCGAGGTACCAGGCGCTGGGAGGAACCTGTTGCATCGCATCGGCCGTGATCCCGATATCGACCACACTCAAGTTTCCGACGTGCCCTGCACCCGGGTAGAGGATCTGGCCGAGTTTGGCAAAACCGAAGGTCGCCGTTGCAGCGGCACGGACACTCACACCGAGCGGCACGCCACGATCCGCATCCAGCCCCGATGGGATGTCTACGGAAAAGATCGGCAGACCGCTGTCATTCATTGCACTGACGACATCCGCATAGAACCCACTGATCGGAGCATTCAATCCGGTGCCAAACAAAGCATCCACAATCAGAGCCGCGCCATCGAACGCATCGCGCACGGCCGCCATCTCACGGGTTGCCAGAAGAGGCACTCGTGCGCGGCGCATCGCCTGCAATGCGAGCAGGGCATCGCCTTTGACCTCTTCCGGATCCCCCAACAACACAACCTCGGCGCGAACGAAGGCACGGCGCAACAGGCGCGCAATGACGAAACCATCGCCACCGTTGTTACCCTTGCCAGCGACCACGACGACACGGCGACGTTTCACGAACGGGAATGGCGCCAGCAGGATCTCCGTCGCCCCGGAGCCTGCACGCTCCATGAGCGTGTGTCCGGGAGTTCCCTGTTGGATCGTCAATTCATCGAGGCGCCGCGATTGTGCGGTGGTCACCAGTTGCATCGGCGCAGTGCTCTAGCATCAGGGAGTCGATGAACCAACGAAAGCGCGTTCCGGGGCGCCGGCTGGGCCGCCGCCGGACACTTCTCTGTCAGCCCCGAGCCGCCACCATGGCAGATTTCATACGCCGGACGGCTTCCTCCAGGCCGATGAAAATTGCATCGGCCACCAGGCTGTGCCCGATGTTCAGCTCGTTGATGACAGGAATCGCGGCAATAGGCCGTACGTTTGCCACAGTAAGACCATGGCCGGCATTGACGAGCAGGCCAAGGCCATGTGCGTGTTTTGCTGCCACACGGATACGTTCCAGTTCCATCTCGCACTCTTCGGGACGCGCGCCCGCATAGGCACCTGTATGGATCTCGACCGCTTCGGCTTGCACAGACCTGGCCGCTTCGATCTGACCGAGTTCCGGATCGATGAAGAGGCTCACCCGGATTCCCGCATCGCGGAGCCGTTGCACCAGCGGACGAAGTCCCGGCAACTGGCCCGCCACATCCAATCCACCTTCCGTGGTGATCTCCTCACGCCTCTCGGGAACGATGCACACATCCGCCGGATGGACCGTAGTAGCTTTCGATACCATCTCCTCGGTAGCCGCCATCTCCAGGTTCAGTTTTGTGGCGATGTTCCCACGCAACAGATCGACATCGGCGTCCTGGATATGGCGGCGATCCTCACGCAAATGCACGGTGATCCCATCGGCGCCGCCGCTCTCCGCCGCATGCGCAGCGGCCAGAATATCGGGATAGGCGGCGCGGCGCACCTGCCGCAAGGTTGCGACATGATCGATATTGACACCAAGTTTGATCATCGAAAGAGACTCCTAACGCAGGACCTGGCTTACGAACAGGGAGAACCGGATCAGCCTCCGATCGCAGTCCGAACCGTATCGGCGATTTCGTCCACGAGCGTGGCGATCCGCCCGGCATCAGGGCCTTCGGCCATGATGCGGACCAGAGGCTCCGTGCCGGAATAGCGGATCAAAATGCGTCCCTGGCCTTCGAGTTGCGCCTGGGCCTTTCGCACCGCAGCACGAACCGCGGGAATCCCGTCAAGGTCCTCGCGCCCCCGCACCCGGACATTGACCAGGGCTTGGGGCAGGCGTTCCATCACCTGGCTGAGAGCGCTGAGAGACTTTCGCCGCCGCGCGATGATCGAGGCAATTCGCAACGCCGCAAGCAATCCATCACCTGTCGTGGCCGTGTCGAGCAAAACGATATGTCCCGATTGCTCGCCGCCCAGAGTACAGCCGTGTTGGCGCATCGCTTCAACGACGTACCGGTCTCCCACGGCAGTACGAACGAGACCGATGCCGCGCGTCCGGAGGGCGATTTCCAGGCCCATGTTGCTCATCACCGTGGCAACGACGGTGTTCCCCTGGAGTGCGCCTTGTTCGTGCAGATCCAGCGCCAGGATGGCGAGCACTTCATCACCGTCCACGATTGCGCCCATTTCGTCGACGAGGATCACGCGGTCCGCATCTCCGTCCAGGGCGATCCCGAAATGAGCCGAGTTCGCGGTAACAGCCTGCTGGAGAGTTTCCGGGTGCAGGGCCCCACAGGCTGCATTGATGTTTATCCCGTCCGGTGCTGCAGCAAGAACGACGACCTCTGCGCCGCACTCCTCGAAAAGGCGAGGTCCCACCCAGCTTGCCGCGCCGTTGGCGCAGTCCATCACAACACGGAGGCCGGCCAGAGGCACAGCGGTCCCCAGAGTTCGAATCAGTGTTTCGAGATAGCGTTGGGGGGCGTCCTGAATACGCCGGAGGGTACCGACATGGGCGCCAGTCGGCCGGTCGAGGGGAGCCTCCTGCACCATCTCCGCCTCGATGGTCGCTTCCTCCGAATCCGGCAGCTTGAATCCATCGGCGGCAAAGACCTTGAGGCCATTATCGGCAAAAGCGTTGTGGGAGGCGGAGACAACGATGCCCGCAGCCGCACCGAGTTGGCGGACCAGGAGGGCCACGGCGGGTGTGGGGAGGACACCGGCCACGATGGCCTCGCCACCGGCAGAGCAGATTCCCGCCACAAGAGCACTCTCCAGAAGATCGCCTGAGCGGCGCGTATCGCGCCCGACGACGATGCCCGGCGCGTGTCCCCTGCCCATCGAGGCCCGGCGTGCCAGGACCAGGCCCAGCCGGAGCGCCACTTCCGGCGTGAGAGGCTGCCGGTTGGCCAACCCCCGGATCCCATCTGTCCCAAAAAGCTTTTTCATGACAAGGGCCGGATCGACATCAACGCACACGCCGGACGCGTTTGGATCGTAATACAAGTTTGACTTCGGCGGGTTCCATCGAAACCAGTTCCACGCCATCCGGCAGGTCGATCGCCGGCTTCATCCGGTGTTCTCCGACTCCCCGCCCTGCAGCATCGATGTGCGCCACGTCAGCGTCCAGTTTCAGACTCTCGAGGAGCGGTTTTGGGCCGCGGACCACGACACGCACCGTGCGGGGTACGACTGTCGATTCCAGGTTGGTGCCGAGCACCTGAACACCGACGCCCTTGAACTCGCGGTTTACGGGAACTTCTTCGATCCGGAGCTGCACGGCGACCCGGCTTGCGCTGAACGACACGTAATCACCGGCTGCCTCCAGGGGTAGCTCGCGCTCGATCGTGCCGCTTTCCGCCTTGCTGACATCGATCGGTTGTGTGAGCGCCACGTTGACATCTTCGATATCAGTTGCGGGGCCACTGACTTCCACCATTTCGGGAGACACCTTGGTATCGGCAACCTGCAAATCTTCGGGTGGTTTTCCGAGCAGGCGCAGGCGGACCGGAACCGTTTTGTGGCTCAGTCGTTCCAATTCGATCGTGATCTGGGCGGGATTCATGCGAACGACACGCACGCCACGTGGTAGCGCGAGTGCTTCTGCGCCGACACGAAACACGGCAGGTCCCGGTTTTACGCCGCTCATATCAAGAGGGAACGACAACCGGTTTCGATCCACCCGGCCCAGCAGAGTGCGCGGACCCACCAGGCGGACATCGACGAAATCGACGCGCGGACTGGTGATCATCAACTGAGGGGGGATATTGCGCAGTTCCAGGGGTACCTTGATCGTGTCCTCCGTGTCACGCTCCCCAAAATTCACGAAGCTCCAGAGTCCAAAGGCGATTACGAGAGAGAGCAGTTTGAGGGAAATGTTGCGAGTCAGAGCAAGGCGCCATCGTTGCGGGTCGCGCAGGGACGCCCACAGGTGCGTGGCGATCGAAAGAATCGGACCTTTCTCGAACCACTTCATACGCCGAGCAGTTTCTGCAGTGTACTGCGCAAGGTACCCGCATCGACGTCACGTGTGATCCGGCCCTCACGCACCATCGAGATCGCACCTTCCTCTTCGGAAATGACGATGACGACGGCATCCGTTTCCTCGGTAAGACCGATACCGGCGCGGTGGCGGGTCCCCAGTGTCTTGCTGACGTGTGGGTTGGTCGTCAGGGGAAGGAAACAGCCCGCGGCGATGATCCGGCCCCGATGGATGATGAGTGCGCCGTCATGGATCGGGGAAGACGTCAGGAAGATGCTCGTAATGAGTTCCTTGCTCACCCGCGCATCGAGTTGCGTGCCGACCTCGATATATTGGTTCAGACCGACGTCGCGCTGGAGCACGATGAGGGCACCGATCCGTTTGCTGGCGAGGGACACGGCGGCACGCACGATCTCTTCCAGATCCTCCTGTTGCAGACCAGGTTCGATACCGAAGAACGGGCGCGTTCCCACGTGTGTCAGAGCGCGGCGGATGTCGTCCTGGAAAATGACGACGATGACCAGCAGAATGGAACTGAGAAAATTGTCGAGGATCCAGTTCAGCGTGTAGAGTTCAAAATACTGGGACGAAAGGAAAGTCACGAAGACGACCGTCAAACCGATCAGCATCTGGACGGCACGGGTGCCGCGAATCAGATCGATGATCCGGTAAATGACGTAAGCGATGACCAGGATGTCGATCGCATCTTGCAGGCGCAGCGTCGATAGCAAGTCGGGCATGTCTTGCGTCTCGCCTCTTCTCTCTGCGCTCCGCCCCGATCAGGGCAAGCGGCCTCGCTCTGAAACCGGGTGCGGAACAACGAGAGGAATCGGAATCGGAGTTGTCGAAAAAGCGGTGTGAAGGCGCCGGGAACTGCTCACGCGCGTGCTTCGCCACCGGCGACCGTCAGGGGTGCCGTACTGCCGGCGTGCCGGAAACTGCGGATGATCTCGTCGATTTCTGCGCCATCCAGCACTTCCTTGTCCAGAAGACCTTCGGCAATCTTGTGCAGGATTTCGATGTTGGCGCTCAAGAGATCACGGGCCTGCTGGTAACACTCACTGATGACCCGGCGCACCTCGCCATCGATTTCAACCGCGGTGTGCTCTGAGTAGTCCTGTAACTGGGTAAAATCGCGCCCCAGGAAGATCTGCTCCTCCTTCTTCCCGAAGGTCATCGGACCCAACTTGTCGCTCATCCCCCACTGGCAGATCATCTTGCGCGCCCAGTCGGTGGCACGTTCGATATCGTTCGAGGCCCCGGTGGTCACATGTCCCAGAATCAGTTCTTCCGCCGCACGACCGCCAAACAGGATAGTGATCGCCGTGGTGATGTGATCCCGGCTATAGGAATGGCGATCATCGACGGGGACCTGCTGCGTCACACCCAGAGCCATTCCACGCGGAATGATGGACACCTTGTGGACAGGGTCTGCTCCCGGGAGAAGCTTGGCAACGAGCGCGTGTCCGGCTTCGTGGTAGGCGGTATTCCGCTTTTCCTCCTGGCTCATGATCATGCTCTTGCGCTCGGCACCCATCATCACCTTGTCTTTGGCCAGTTCGAAATCGGGCATCCCGACGCGCTCTTTGTTGCCACGCGCCGCGAGCAGAGCCGCTTCATTGACGAGATTTTCAAGATCGGCGCCAGCGAATCCCGGCGTGCTGCGAGCGAGGAGACTCAGATCGACATCATCGTCGAGCGGCACGCGCCGTGTATGAACGCGCAGGATTCCCTCACGACCCTTCACGTCGGGGCGCGGCACTACGACTCGCCTGTCGAATCGACCCGGGCGCAGGAGTGCCGGATCCAGGACGTCGGGCCGATTCGTCGCGGCAATGAGGATCACCCCTTCGTTGGCCTCGAAACCGTCCATTTCGACGAGAAGTTGATTGAGCGTCTGCTCACGTTCATCGTGGCCACCGCCGAGTCCCGCTCCGCGGTGCCGGCCCACGGCATCGATCTCATCGATGAAGATGATGCATGGGGCATTTTTCTTGCCCTGGACGAAGAGATCACGCACACGTGAAGCGCCCACGCCGACGAACATTTCCACGAAATCGGAACCGCTGATCGAAAAGAAAGGAACACCGGCCTCACCGGCAATGGCGCGCGCCATCAGTGTCTTGCCGGTGCCAGGAGAGCCGACGAGCAACACGCCCTTGGGGATGCGCCCCCCCAGTTTGGTGAACTTCTTCGGATCCTTCAGGAAAGCGATGATTTCTTCGAGTTCTTCTTTCGCTTCATCGATCCCCGCAACGTCCTGAAACGTCACCTTGTGGGTGTTTTCATTGAGCAGTTTGGCACGGCTCTTGCCGAAGGCCATGGCCTTGCCGCCACCCACCTGCATCTGGCGCATAAAGAAAATCCACACGCCGATCAGGAGGAGCATCGGGAACCACTGCACAAGGAGCACGATGTACCAGGGTTCTCCCTCCTCGGGCTTGGCCGCGATCTTCACGCCTTTTTCGCGCAGAACCTTGACCAGATCGGGGTCCTCGGGTGCAAAAGTCTTGAATCGTTCGCCGCTCTGGTACTTGCCGCGAATATTCTGCCCCTGGATCGTGACCTGGGCGACATCGCCTTTTTCGACGGCAACGACGAACTCGCTGAAGATCACATCGGGTTCTTTGCTCTGTTGCTTGTTGAACAGATTGAAGAGCAATAGGAAGAGGAACCCCAGGACCAGCCACAGGGCTACGTTGCGCGAGAACTGATTCACCATGGGATACGCCGTCTACGTCGCGGCACCGTAACACAGCAAATTCTGGGCAGCAACGCCCGATCCTTGCTTCTTCTGGTACTTTTCGGCCGAAAGGCCGCTATTGAGCACCCGCAAGATCCTTGATTCCCCTCAGCCAGCCGTTGCTTCAGCCGGAGGCGCAGCGATGAACCGCAAAACGGTGGTCGTCTCTCTCGTCACCGGGGCAAGAACCGATCGGACCAGGCCGGGGACCCAAAGGATTTCGCTCCCGGCATGGACGACGGGCCGGCCCCAGCGCTTCTGGCGTGGAATCCGCCTGTCGATGAACAGATCGTGCAACTTACGGTGGCCGCTCATACCAAAGGGGCGGATCCGATCCCCCCGCCGCGCTGGACGCACGGTCATCGGCTGGCTGAGAGCTGCCGCATCGGCATGGATGGTCAGCAGGTCGCACGATCGCCAGTCGGTGGGGGGCTGCGCGACGGTGCGGGCTTCGATTCGCCACCCATTGGACGACCACGGATCACCGTCCGCTTGAAGGGTTCCCGCGTCGACGGACGTATCCGTCCGCGAAGAAACGTAGCGGAGGAACTCGTACTCGCGGACCACCAGGCCTCCTCCGGGCAGGATCACTTCCGAATTTGGACGCGAGCTGCGGAGTAGGCGGTCCAATGCCGCATGGTGATGCCATGAAAGTCCGCGCAGACTTCCCCGTTGCCCACCCAGCCACCTTCGTGCCACGTGAAACCGGAGATTTTGAGGAAGTGCTTTCAAATCCGTCAGATGCAGCCGGCGCTGCCGCGACGATTCCCCGCAGAGGGCCTCCTCATACTCATCGATGCACGCGGTGCCAGTCCGGGCCAACTCTGCCAGTGTGGCCAATCTCTCGCGTACGCGCGGATTGAGGGCTTCGAGGAGGGGCATCACCTGGTGGCGCAGCCGGTTTCGCGTGAAGCGTACATCGTCATTGGAGCTATCATGGGCGAACGGCAGTCCCTGTTCTCGAACAAAATCCAGGACAGCCGAGCGGCGGCATTCGATCAGAGGGCGAATGATGCCGTCCCGCCGGCGGGGAGCGATGGCACGTAAGCCGTCGAGGCTGGTTCCTCGCAGCACCCGCAGCAGGACGGTTTCAGCCTGATCATCGAGAGTATGCCCCGTCGCCACGGCCGAACACTCACGTTCGCGGGCAACCTGCTTGAGAAACGCATAACGCGCAGAGCGGGCACGCGCTTCGAGGTTGGGTCCCGCCAGCGAATGACCGGCGGATCCGACGAGAAGTGGTGTACCCAAACGGCGCGCAAGTTCTTCGGCCACCTGCCGGTCGCGCTCCGACTCCGCACCGCGCAAGTGATGATCGAAGTGGGCAGCCGTGATGCGCAGGTGCAGCCGATCGGACAGGTTGACAAGAGCGGCAAACAGCGCGGCCGAATCGGGACCACCCGAAACCGCCACGAGAACGTGTTGCCCCCGAGTAAGGAGTTGATGGCGGCGGATCGTTCTGTGGACTTGCTGGAGCAATCCTGCGGATGGCGGTAGGAGCATGTGGCGGTAGTCTGGCATTCCCGAAATCGAACCACAACGAAGCGTAGTCCGCTCAGGGTGGGCAAGCTCGCACCCGTTCGCTATCACACCGGTCCATGCGCATCGCGATCATTGGAGCAGGGCTGGCCGGGTTATCGGCGGCGTACGACCTGGGGCGAAACGGCCATCAGGTGACGGTCTTCGAGGGGAGTCCGATGGTCGGCGGTCTGGCGGCAGGATTCAAGGCACCGCACTGGGACTGGTCGCTGGAGAAATACTACCATCATTGGTTCACCTCGGACGCCGCGATGCTCGGCCTCATCAAGGAATTGGGCTGGAGCGACGAGGTTTTGTTCCCGCGTCCGTTTACGGTGCTCTTCCACGAAGGACAGTTCTATCCGGCGGACTCGATCGGCACGGCGCTGAAGTTCTTCCTGAAGCACTACCCGATCACCGATGTGGTGCGGTTTGGGCTGGTCGGTGCCTACTTGCGCCTGACGCCGTGGTGGCGACCACTGGAAAAGGTGACGGCGGCGGCCTGGCTACGACGATGGGCAGGACCACGGATCTACGACGCCGTGTGGAAACCGATGTTGGTCGGCAAGTTCGGCGAGCAGAACGTCGACATCGTCAACATGGCCTGGTTCTGGGCTCGCATCAAATCGCGAACGACAAAGCTCGGAACCTTCGTCGGGGGCTTCCAGCGTTTCATGGACAAATTCGCCGATGTCATCCGCTCGCAGGGCACCGAGATTCGCCTGAGCGCGACGGTGACCGGTGTTCACAAAAATACCGACGGCACGCTGCGTATCGAAACGGTATCGGAATCGTCGGATTTCGACGCGGTGATCTCGACATCCTCCCCTGCCCTGACGGCACGGCTGGCTCCGGGATTGCCGCCCGCCTACACGGAAAAGCTTCAGGCCCTGCGATCGATGGGGGCCGTCGTCATGGTGATTTCACTCGATCGCAAGCTGACACCCTACTACTGGCACAACGTTCCGAAAGAAGCGGGATTCCCGTTCCTGGCGCTCGTCGAACACACGAATTTCATTCCTGCCGAACATTACGGTGGGGACACGTTGATCTACTGCGGCGACTATCTGGAGACGGACCACGAACACTTTCGGATGACGAAGGAACAACTTCTCGATCGTTTTCTGGAAGCATTCCCGCGCTTCAACCCGGCATTCGACCGGAGTTGGGTCAAGGACTCCTGGCTGTGGAAGACCACTTACGCACAGCCCATTCCTCCCGTGAATCATTCCCGCAACGTTCCGGACCTGCGCACTCCGCTGCATGGACTGTATTTCGCGTCCATGAGCCAGGTCTACCCGTGGGATCGTGGCACGAATTACGCTGTGGGAATCGGGCGTCGCGTGGCGAAGATGGTCAACGAGGATTTTGCAGGGCAGTGAACTCAGGGTCCGGTGATCCGGCGTAGCGTCGCAGAATCCGGCTGATCACAAACCGTGCAGAAGGTATTCGCGCCATAGGTCCAGCGGACACGTGCCGTGCCGAATCCGTTCGGCTGCAGGGACACGTCGAAATCGAACACGAACTCCGCCTCCGTGCCGAAGCAGAACGTTCGGCTCCCGGTCTGGTATCGAAAGCTGAATTGACCACTTGGCGACACAGCGACAGCGCGGCCCACCATGGTGTTCGCTGGCCAGATCACCGTGCCCGATTCCGATAGGATGTCCAGCCGCCCGTCCTGTGCCGCGATACGGTACACCGCGTCGGGCATGGCGTAGAAACCGCTCGGATTCACGCAACTACTGCCGGGAGGATTCTTCCAATCGACGGCCCAGGTGCCCGATAGCTGTTGCGCCAGTCCCGTTGGAGTTCGCGTGGGAGATGGGATTCTGGTCGACGTTGGAGTTCTGCTGGGCGTCGTTGTGGGAGAAGCGGTGGGAATCCGTGTCGGTGTCGGCGTGGGTGTGTCGGTCGGCGTGAATGAAGGGCTGTGTGTTGGAGACGAACTCGGGGTTGGCGTCGGAGTTGACGAAGCGTGGCGCGTACGAGTCGGCGTTGCACTTTGCGTGCGTGTTCTGGTGACCGAGGGAGTCCGTGTGATGGTTCGTGTCGCTGTAATGGTCGGGGTCCATGGCGGTGCGAACATGGAGAACAGATCATTGAACAGAGGCAGGAAGTCCCGATCGGCAAGGGGGCGATTCCGGAAGAAATCGGCATCCTCGCACTCCTGGAATTCGCTACCATCCGACGCGACACGCAGTGTGGCTACAAAATCGGCGGCTGTCCCGCGGCCATCACAGTTCACGTCGGCGACAAGGAGCAGAGGCTCCACCGTCGCCGGGGGGGATGCCGTCCGTGTCGCCGTTGCGGTCGATGTCAGCGAAGCCGGCACTTCGACCGGCGGCGACACAGCGGCCGCTCGAGCGGCCGATAGATCGCTGGCAACCCCGGCCAAAAAGAAAAACAGCAGCGCGCTCAACACATCCTCACCCTTCGTCCATCGTGTGTAGACATTCATCTTGAAACGTCGAGGCTGACAATATATGCGATCGTGATCTCGAAGCGAGGAGAATCATGGTGAACGACCTTCTGGCGCAGGCACTCGACAACGACATCAACATGACACATCAGCGGTTCGTCCTCGCGATGGAGGGCCGCCTACCATCGATGGAACCGGACCAGAAGGAGCGTTATTTCGCTGTCCTCTCCAACCTCGTTGGAAAGCTGGAGTCCAACGAGAAGAGTCTGCGTGAGATTTTGCAGGAAATGATGACGGAAGCGGCCACACTGATCATGCAGGAGTTGAACGCAAGACGCTGAGCGCACTTGCGTGAAATCGACCTTCCTCCCCCGGTTGATCAACGGACCATTTGGAGACCCGGGGCTTCACATCACACTGCGCTGGTGCGGGCGTGCCGTCCAGTTCGATCTCGGGAGTCTCGACCGCTTCCCGCCCGCGTCGATCCTCCGCATCTCGCACATCTTCATCTCGCACACGCACATCGATCACTTCATCGGCTTTGACAGGGTTCTGCGCCTGTTTCTGACGCGCGATGTGGAGTTGGCGGTTTTCGGGCCGCCCGGAATCATCGCCAACGTGCGAGGCAAGCTGGCTGGATACACGTGGAATCTCGTGGACGGATATCGATTCGCAATCCGGGTGCACGAGGTGTTCCCAGATCACCTGGAGTCGGTTCTGTTGCCGGCTTGTGACGGGTTCCAGCCCGGCGCCGTAGCCCGTTCGGCGGCTTCGAGAGTCATCTTCGAAGAGGCTGCATTCTGGATCGAATGCGCGCATCTGGATCACCGGATCTGCTCTCTGGCGTACGCGATTGCCGAACCGGCGCATTTGAATGTGAGAAAAGACGCGTTGGAGCGATACGGCTTGATTCCGGGTCCGTGGCTCAACCGGCTCAAGGAGATGATCCGAGCGGAGCGCGAGCCAGCGACACCGTTGGAGATTATGCGTCAAGGGACTGAAAAACCGGAAACCGCAGTTGCAACCCTGGGGGATCTGCGCAGAGACCTGATTGTCGAGACGCCCGGGCAGCGGCTCGTCTACGTCGTGGATGCGCTTTTCAGTCGCCGGAACATGGACGAGATCGTTGCTCTGGCATCAGGAGCGGACGTTCTCTTTTGCGAATCGCTTTTTCTCGATGAGGATCGTGAGGAAGCCCTCAGGAGGGCCCATCTGACGGCGCGTCAGGCGGGAACTCTGGCACGTATGGCAGGGGTAAAGCGGTTACGAACGTTCCACTTCTCGCCGCGGTACGAGGAGCGGGAAGAGCGCCTCCGTGAAGAGGCGGAAGCGGCCTTTCGAGGTGAAATCGCGCCCGATCAACCTGTGTGAGGAGCAGAAGTCGCCGGGGACTTCTGGCGGGCAAGATTGACGGACAGGGGCCGGAGGCAATCCCTGCCTGCGGCCCCGGCTTTGCGTTCTGCCTCTCGGGCGATTTCGTTCAGGAATTCTCGGCTTCGACGATTACGGTGACGTGCGCCGTGATGCCTGCCGCGAGTTGGACGGACACCGTATGTTCGCCCAGGCTCTTGATCGGTTCCTCCAGGCGGATACGGCGCCGGTCGATCGTAAAACCCGAATCGACGAGTGCTTTCTCGAGGTCGGTGTTCGTCACAGAACCAAAGAGCTTGCCTTCTTCGCCGGCGCGTGCTCGGACCGTCAACCGAGTATTTGTCAATTTCTGGGCAATACTCTCCGATGCCTTCCGATCCCGTTCTCGTTTTTCCGCTGCCTGGCGCTTCTCATGTTCCAGCAGGCTTACATTCCGCCGGTCCGCAAGAACGGCAAGTTTTCGAGGCAGAAGGAAATTGCGCGCATATCCGGGCTTCACTTTGACGAGATCGCCCGTGACACCGAGGTTGGGAACATCTTCCCGCAGAATGACTTCCATCGTAGGATTCTCCCGTTTGCTCTAGACGACGGTCGCCGAGTACGGCAGCAGAGCCACCGTGCGTGCGCGTTTGATTGCCACGGTGAGTTGCCGCTGATGCTTGGCACAATTTCCCGTGATCCGACTCGGCACGATCTTGCCACGTTCGGTGATAAAGCCTGAAAGGACGCGGACGTCCTTATAATCGATCAACGCGCCTTTATCGGCGCAAAAGCGGCAGACCTTGCGCCGCGCCGACGGACGGCGGCGAAAGGTGCTCTTCTCGTCCTGGACGGGCCTTCCTCTGCGAGCGCCTGAACCCTTGGCACCACGAGTCGCCATTTAAGCCTCCTGCTCCTCTGCAATTTCCACTTCGGGAGATGCCACTGCAGGTGCCGCTTGTGCTGCGGCACCGCTCCTCTCCTTTACACGTACGGACACGAATCGAAGGATATCATCCGCGATCCTGAGATTTCGCTCCAGTTCCTTCACGACATCGGCCTTGGCCTTGTATTGGACGAGGACATACGTTCCGCGTGTCTGTTTCTCGATCGGGTAGGCCAGTTCCCGAAGCCCCCACTCCTGCACATCGAGGATCTCTGCTCCCATATCCTCGATGAGTCTGCGCACGCGATCGTTGTTCTCGCGCACCTGCAATTCGGTGCAATCGGGGTGCTGCACATACAGAGTCTCGTACTGGTACATGAACTATCTCGCTTTCTTTATGCCGATTTCTTCTCGCCTTCGGCCTTTGCCGTTTCCGCGCCCGGCTCACCCGCCGCACCGGCGCCGCCTTTTGCCTCTTCAACGTACGGAGCGAGCACGGTCACGATGGCGAAGTCGGAATCGTACAATGCCTCGACGCCCTGTGGCATTTCCAGCTGACTGATATGGATGGATTCATGGATTCCGAGTGGAGAGACATCCACGTTGACGTGCTCCGGAATATCCGTGGGCAGGCAAAGGACATCGATATCACGCCGGACAGGCTGCAAGATACCCCCCAGCGCCACGCCGGCTGCTTTGCCGGTGAAATGGAGAGGGACGCGAACCTGGATCTTTCGTTCGAGATTGACCTCATAGAAATCGACGTGCAGTGCGCCCCCGTGGACGGGATGATATTGAGTGTCCTTGATCAAGACCACGCGACTTCCGACATCGGGAGAATCAGAAACGAAGCGGATCAGATGGGTGCCTCCCAACTTCGAAATCTTCTGGGCGAATTCCCGTGCTTCGACCGTAACCATGGTGGCCGGGCGGGACGGGCCATAGAAGACTCCCGGGACACGACCCTCACGGCGGAGGCGGCGGGACACCCCTTTCCCACTGTCACTGCGTAGATCTACCTTCAGTTCGACTGTTTGCATCAGAAGCTCCGTTATCTTTTGATTCCCTAGACAAAAAGAGAACTGATCGATTCCTCGAAGTGCGTTCTCTTGATTGCTTCACCGATGAGACGGGCCACCGATAGAGATCGAATCTTCCGGCACGCAAGTGCCTTCGCGCTGAGGGGAATGGTATCGGTGACGATCAGTTCGCTGATCTGAGATTCCTCGATACGTTCAATGGCAGCACCAGAGAGAACCGGGTGTGTGCAACAGGCCAGAACGGTGCGCGCTCCATTGGCTACGAGAGCGGTCGCTGCGGCCGCCAATGTGCCGGCCGTATCCACCATATCGTCGACGAGAATGGCGGTACGGTCACGCACCTCGCCGACGATGTGCATCTCCGCCACTTCGTTCGGCCGGATACGCCGCTTGTCAATGATCGCCAGACCCGCATCCAGATGTTTGGCAAAGGCGCGGGCTCTTTCCACACCTCCGGCGTCGGGAGAAACAACACAGATCTCGTCGTGCGGCACACGTTCCCGGATATAGCGGAGGAGCACGGGCGTGGCGAACAGGTTGTCCACGGGCACGTTGAAAAAGCCCTGGATCTGGCCGGCATGGAGGTCGACCGTGAGCACACGCGATGCACCGGCTGTCGTGACGAGATCCGCGATCAACTTTGCGCTGATTGGGACCCGCGGAGCCACCTTTCGATCCTGGCGTGCATAGCCGTAATAGGGAACAACCGCGGTGATCCGTTTTGCAGATGCACGCCGGAAGGCATCGAGCATCAGGAGGAGTTCGATCAGATTGTCGTTCACGGGCGTACAGGTCGATTGAATGACGAAGACGTCCCCACCGCGAACGTTTTCTTTGATTTCGACGAGAATCTCCCCATCGCTGAAGCGGCGCACATCTGCCACCCCGCGATTGACGCGCAGGTATGCGCAAACGGCATCAGCGAGGGCCGGATTGGAGTTTCCGGCAAATACCTTGATTTCGTCGCGCACGCTCTCTTCTGCCTACTCTCAGCAAGATCTCGGGAAACTGGGCGGGAAGGATTCGAACCTTCGAATGCCGGTGCCAAAAACCGGTGCCTTGCCAGCTTGGCTACCGCCCATCAGATTGTCATCAGCCTGGAGGATATCCTATTCGTTCAACGACTGAACCGACACAGCCCAATAGCCAAGTTCCCTCAACGATGCAGCGGCTGATTCCGCAAATCGTTCGTTTTCAAACACTCCAAACACCGCAGATCCGCTCCCTGTCATCAAAGCCCCACTCGCGCCGAATTCGAGCAACGTCGCTTTCGCTGCCTGAATTCCCCGATGCAGCTTTGCGGCAGGCCTCTCCAGGTCATTGTGCAACAACTCGGACAGTGGCGCTTTTCCGCTGATGAAGCGCTCGATATTACTGGGCCGATTTCCGCTTGTCAACGCGAGGTCGACCTGGGAATAGACCGATTGCGTTGCGAGGGGAGTTCCGTCGCTGCAAAGGACCAGATGCAGTCTCGAAGGCAGAGTGACCGGGGTGATGTCCTCTCCGGTCCCTCTGACAATCGCGGCCCCTCTCATAAGGAAAAACGGCACATCTGAGCCAATGGTGCGCGCCAGACGGTGAAGCTTGTGGGGGCTCAGAGGGCGTGTGACGATGCGGTTGAGTGCGCGAAGGATGGCTGCTGCATCGCTGCTCGCGCCGCCCAGGCCACTTCCAATGGGAATATGTTTTTCGAGGGAAATGAGGACCCTCATCGGGGCCGCACACTCCTGCAGCAGTGCGCGTGCCGCGACACAGGCGAGATTGGAATCGTCGACTGGCAAGTTTTCCGAGGGTGAGGCTTCCAACTTCACTTCCGCCACCGAGGCCGGTTCGACCTGCAGGATGAGTTCGTCACACAAGGACACGGGGACGAAGAGGGATTCCAGCAGATGGTAGCCGTCGCTCCGGCGGCCGCGAATCAGAAGACAAAGATTCACTTTGGCGGGACAGGATCGAACGATTCTCTCGCGTTGAGCCATTCTCTAACCTTCTCGAATCTCCGCGGTTGGTCGTATGGTGCATTGACCCGTTGGTAGCCCTATGGTAGCGGAGCCAGTTCTACCCTTCGGCCCCCGTGGTGAAAAGGATATCACACAGGTCTCCGGAACCTGTAGTCCGCGTTCGATTCGCGGCGGGGGCATTTCTTCATATTGATTTCGCCAGATTGTTCCGATAGAGTCGGCGCCTTGTGGGGTGGGGGGATCCTGGAATCTCCCTAGGCCAAGGAGGTGGAGATGGAGTTCCCGAAGTGCCAGAAATGCAACACCGGGGTACTGATCCCGTTGTCGGATTACGGCCAGGAGGGAGCTTCTGTACTCTTCAAAGCCTGGGTTTGCATCAATCCCGAGTGTGGTTTTTCGCTCCGTGTGGACAAGGGCGAAGTCAGCTACGGGAAGCGGATCGAGCAAAAGCACTGAATTCAACCGCCGCGCCGTCTGGCTGCCGACTGTGGCAATAAAAAAAGGGAAGCAACGATCGTTGCTTCCCTTTTTTTTCGATCCGGCGGCGTCCTACTCTCCCGCCAGGCGACCTGGCAGTACCATCGGCGCTGGAGGGCTTAACTTCCGTGTTCGGGATGGGAACGGGTGTGACCCCTCCGCTATAGCCACCGAAAGCCGAGTTCGATCACAATTGCATACGGGTCAGGCGGAAATTCGGAAATGCCGAATTGGCAGATTCACAGAGAAACAAATTGGTGGTCAAGCCGCACGGCCAATTAGTACCGGTTAGCTGCACACATTGCTGTGCGTTCACACCCGGCCTATCAACCTCGTCGTCTTCGAGGGGCCTTCAGGGACCTTACGGTCCAGGGATACCTTATCTTGGGGTGGGCTTCCCGCTTATATGCTTTCAGCGGTTATCCCTTCCGCACATAGCTACCCGGCGATGCGGCTGGCGCCACAACCGGAACACTAGCGGTGCGTTCCTCCCGGTCCTCTCGTACTAAGGAGAACTCCCCTCAAGTATCCTGCGCCCACGGCGGATAGGGACCGAACTGTCTCACGACGTTCTGAACCCAGCTCGCGTGCCACTTTAATCGGCG
>CAZEWD010000019.1:0-20201 GCA_964515725.1 uncultured Binatia bacterium (SeqCode) | reverse complement strand
TGCCCTTCGAGCATTTTCGCACACTGCTTTCGGTGGATATCGAGGTGGCGCGGCGCGCCTATTCGAATCCCGCTGTGGGCGGGGTGCTGATCCGCAAGAACCAGGGCCGTGAGTCGGGAGCGTCACAGCCGCACGTGCACAACCAGGTGATTGGGGCAGATGTCCCGTTCCCGAGCGTGGCGCGCGAACGCGAGGTGACCGCGCGTGAACCGAAGTTGTGGGATGAGATCATCGCCTTTGCCCGCAGCCACGATTTCATCATCGCGGAACGTGATGGCTGTGTTTCGTACTTTTGCCCGTTTGGCACCTTCCCGCGAAGCTACGAGATCGTCTGTACGGGAGATTGGGTGCGCAGTGTCGATCTCCCCGCAGAGCGTTGGCGCACTTTTGCCGAAATGCTCTATGATGTCTTGCAGATCCTGGGACCGATGCCGCTCGATTATGAGATCCATGATGGTCCGGGAATTCCGTTGCACGCACATGTGAATGCGCGGCATTTCACCTACTCGAACATCGGGGGAACGCTGAATCTGCCATCGACCCTGCTGGAGATTCCACAGGGTGGCCGGCCTCTCTCACCACTGGGTCGAAAGTAAGTGTCGAAAGTAAGCAGGGGTGCGTTGACAAAGAAGATGCGCTCAAATAGAAGGGCGGCGGCTCGGTGAGAAATCGAACGTCACACGCACCCGGCCAAGCACACAACGCGATAAAGCTCTGACGGGCGCTCTGCCAGGCGCCTCAATCCTAGGAGAAGGAGGAGATTTATTATGGCAGTGGCAGATGATGTGAAGATGATTTTTGATGCGATGCCGGCAAGCCTCAACGCGGACGCCGCGAAGGGGATGAGCTCGGTCATCCAGTTCAACCTGACTGGTGACGGCGGCGGCAACTACAACGTGTCGATCAAGGACGGTGCGTGTACGGTGAGCGAGGGGACCCATGCCTCGCCGAACATGACCATGACGATGGCTGCCCAGGACTACGTCGATATGATCACGGGCAAGCTCAACGGACAGATGGCTTTCATGAGCGGCAAGCTCAAGATTGCCGGTGACATGGGCCTGGCGATGAAGATGCAGAGCCTGTTCAAGCGTCCTGCTTGAAGAGACTTTTCGTCTACAGAAAAAAGGGTGGGATGCCACGGCATCCCACCCTTTTTTTGTTATGGACCTTGTTCAGAGAGGCGTGCAATTGACGTGTGTTGGCGTGGTTCTCTCGCAGGCGATCGTATCCGTCACTCCTTGAGCCAGAAGCGCGCACGCGTTGTTGACTGCGGAGGCGCGGGCTTCCGTCTCCGTCGCTCCTTCCACGGTGCGACAGGCGGATCGTTCGCCGAAAGTGATGCAGACCTCGCACTGAAAGTTCGGTGCGTGGAAACTGTTGAAAACGATAAAACCAGCGAACGCGATTGAAATCGCAACGCCGATGAACGTCCGCGCACGCGAGCCGCGTCGTTTCATGGACCGTAGGGGTGGAAGTCGGCTCTCAGGGAGCTTCGGCTTCCTCGTCTTCCTCGACCAGGATGTCGATTTCGTCCTCCGCCGTAGCCGATCCGGCGGTAACCGTTACCTTCGCAGTGAAATCCCCGGCTTCCTTGTAGGTGTGTTTCGGGTTGGCTTCTTCCGAACCCGTGCCGTCGCCGAAGTCCCACTTGTAGGTCGGCTGGCCCTTGGTGCATTCCACCTCGGAACTGAACTCCACGGTGAGGGGGGGTGGACCGTAATCCGGTTCGACATCGATGATCACGATACAATCGTCCTCATCCACATTCTGATCCCCCGGTGCAGCCGCCTGCCCGGTGGAAGTGGCTGGTTGCGCATTTTGCGGTACAGCCGCCTGAGGTGGGGGAGTCGAGGCAGTCTCGTTTTGGCAGCCACCGCACCCGCTTACCATCAAGAGGAACGTCAGTAGCACTCGTTGCGTGTTTTTCATCGCGTGTGCATCCTTTCTCTCCGATGGACGATGTTTCGCCCGTGAGGGCGGAAGCTATCTCCTACATACCCCGGGTTGGCAGTGGTTTCGGACCACTGGGAGTCGGAGCCGCCGGGGGTGACGTCGGGGGAGGCGCCACCTGCACCGGCCGCCGGATCCGAATCCGCTTGGAGGGTCCGACATTTCCTTTGATATCGCGGACACGTACGGTGAGGATGGTATCTCCTACCGGGAAGCCCCAGGCGCGTGCAACGATCATGCAGAATTGTTGCGTGGTGTCTTTGTTGACGAAAGAGAAATCACCGTTTTCAGTGACGGTGCATGCGGATTCCGACTCATTGAATGTTTCGAAGCGGCAGGAGAGATCATTGATCGCATCGGTGATCTGCTGTGTTTCGGCAAAACTTTTCGCCGCCGGAATCCCGCCGATATCCGGTCTCATCCGATCGCAGATGCGAGGACTCCCGTCGCCCATGTTCTTGTCGCTGATGATTTCGAGATCGGGACGAACCGTCGGATCGTCCGGCTGAGAGACAAACACGCGCCGCCCGACTTCGTGATTGCTGAGGCCTGGCTTCGCTTCGATGACCAGCATAAATCCCGACCCCGCCGCTGCAACGTAAGTTGGAATCCCTCCATCGATGGAGGTTGGTTTGACGGGTAATCCATCTGCGCGTGCCGCGCCAAAGTGAGTAATAATGGGACCGATCGGGCGATCCTTGGATGCTTTTACGTCATCACGGCCGATCGGTCTGGTCGACAGGGGCGCCGCCGTCGGCACTGGTGTTGGCGTGGCCGGTGGCACGGTCGGAACGCGCGTTTCGTCTGCCTGCGGGATGATTGCCTCCACAGGTGGTTTTCCGGTTTCCGGGGTGGCCGGTGCCGGCGGTTTGGCGGTCGAGCAGGCAGCCAGCGCACAGGCGATGCTCAAGGTTGCCGTACCGCGAGAAACAAATTGCCACCACTGCCGCATGTAAGCTCCTCAACGTGCGAAGTGGCGAGGCTCTTAACCGCCGTCCAAAAGGGAGTCAAGCTGCAGGATTGGGCCGAAGCCTCTGGGAATATGTATGTTCTCGGCAGGACGCCGGTGATGGATCTCTGAGGATCTCCGCGATTTTAGCGGTGCCGGGTCACACCTCGCCGGATGCAGTAGGCTTCGACGGGGCATACCGAACAGCGCGGCGAAACGGGCTGGCAAATCGTCTGACCAAAGGCCACCAGCAAATCGTTGTAGTCGAGCCAGTACTCGGACGGCAGTTTTTTTCGCAGGGCCATTTCGGTCGAGTGGGGATCTTTCGTGTTCACGTAGCCCCAGCGGTTCGAGATCCGATGCACATGGGTGTCCACGCAGATCCCCGGCTTTCTGAAACCCTGGATCAGGACCAGATTTGCCGTCTTTCTTCCGACTCCCTTGAGCCTCAGAAGTTGATCGATGTCACAGGGGACCTGCCCATTGAATTCTTCCTCGATGATGCGACAGATCTCCAGAACCGTTTTTGCCTTCCTCCGATAGAAACCGACCGGATAGATTGCCTTCTCGACCTCTTCGATCGTGAGACGCTGCATCTCGTGTGGCGTCTCTGCCAGGGCAAAGAGACGCTTGGACGCAGGTCCCGTTGTTTCGTCCTTGGTTCGTAGACTCAAGAGACATGAAATGAGGACGTGGAACGGGCTTCGTGTTTGCGTCTTGATGAGGCTTGCAACCGGTGCATTCCAGCCAGGTGCCTCATGATGGAGGATTTTCATCACGGCATGGATGTCAAAGGGCAGGGAGGATCGCTGCCGTGTGGGAAGCCGTCCGGGTGTCCTGGTACCTGTCATAATACTCCTCCTTAGCGTGGCGACTTAATGTACAGATTGAATTGTGTGCAATGAAAATGCTTTCGTCCCATCGAGACGGTCGGTACTTTGCCTCCCATGGGATTTCTCAGAATGGGGTTGGTCGGTGTTGGTCGACACGGACTACGCTATGCTCGCCACCTTGCAACCGATTTCCCCGACGTGCGGTTGGCTGGCCTGACCCGCCGCAATTTTGCACTTGCACGGGTCCAGGCGGAAGAATTTCATTGTCGTGCCTACAAAAATTTCCATGAATTGATCGCCGCCCCGGAGATTGACGCGATCGTGGTGGTCACTCCGCCAACGATACACCCGGAAATCATGAGGGCCGCTTGCGCTGCGCAAAAGCCGGTGTTGTTCGAGAAGCCCGCTGCGACCTGTGTCGCCTCTGGACTCGAAATGCTTCGATCGGCACGCCGGGCCGACATCCCGGCGATGGTAGCGCAGACGCTACGGTACAATGGGGTCGTGCAGGCACTCCTGAGGGCTCGTGAGCGGATCGGTGCGGTACACGCTTTGCGGATCGGACAGCGGTTCGAACCCTCACGGCCGGGATGGATTGAAGACGAGCAGATCTCGGGTGGCGGGATGCTTCTGCATACCGGTGTGCACTGCTTCGACCTGGCCCGCCTTCTGGGCGGAGCCAACGTGACGCGCGTCAGTGCCCGTATCGGCCATGTGGGGTCCGTCCATACCGACAACAATTTCGCCGCCGTTCTGGAACTCGACGGTGGGCGTATTCTTGCCACGGTCGCCGGTTCACGGGCCACAAATAGCCGAACGGCCGGAATTGAAGTGTGCGGTGAACAGGGACAACTCATCGGGGACCATCTTTTGAATTATGCGTTCGAGGTGCACGGCACCACACAAACGCCGATTCCGCTTCCTGATCCCGTGCCGACGGTGCGGGAGACGATCGCCGCGTTCAGTCATGCGTTACGTTCGGGCACTCCCGTGCCGATACCCTTCGAGGAAGGACTCCGTGCGGTCGCTGTCGTAGAGGCGTGCTATCGTTCAGCTTCGAGCGGTTTGATCGAGCAAGTGAGTGCTATTGAAGACTGAAGTACCGGTAACCCCCTGCTGTCACGGAGCTGATCCGTACGGTGCTGTCCGATTGCAAACGATGCTGCCTGGATCCGTTTGAAATGGCCGTTTCGGGCCGGGTGATCGCCATCGGTGAGAGAATCATCCATTGAGGCCGTCAGTTGCATCCTATAAGTGGTACTTGAGGCGAGACGGCACCGCATGGGTTGGAACGACAACGATCATGAAGACGACACTCGCATGAGCAATCGGGAACCGGCATCACGTCTCCGGCACCATTCCATTCGCTGGTTTCGTGGCATCGTCGGTGTCGTTGGCCGGCTGGAACTTTCGGTGCTCGTTGCGGCTGCCCTGATCGTGGGAGGCACCTGGGGATTTCTGGAGATTGCCGATCACGTCTCCAATGGAACGACGCAGACACTGGATGAACGGATCATCAAGGGACTGCGCCTCCGGGAGAATCCTGCTGTTCCGATCGGACCACACTGGGTATATCGAGCCACCGTAGATGTGACTGCATTGGGCGGTGAGACGGTGATTACTTTAGTGACACTCGCAGTTGCTGGATACATTATCCTGAATCGCCGCTACGGCGCCTTTGTCCTGGTCCTTCTCGCGTCTTCCGGCGTGGGAATTCTCAATTCGGTGCTGAAAAACCATTTTGCGCGAGAGCGTCCTACGGTTGTCCCAAGGCTCGTCGAAGAAACGAGCAAGAGTTTTCCCAGCGGGCACGCAATGGCTTCAGCCGCCGTCTATCTGTCGCTTGCTGTCCTTCTGGCTCGGTTGGCGCATCGCAAGCGGGATCGCCTCTATATTCTGGGAACAGCCCTGTCGCTGACGGCCGTCATCGGAATGAGTCGAATCTATCTGGCGGCGCATTATCCGACCGATGTCCTCGCCGGTTGGTCGGCCGGAATCGCCTGGGCGATGCTGTGCTGGCTGGCTGTCCGGGTAACACCGGGACTGCTGGAACGTAGCACACATGGTCGTGAAGATACGGATGCCCAATAGGAAGAATGCAGATTGTATTCATTCGCACATCTTATTTTTCAATCATTGGAATTTCAGGGGCTGTAATTCCGGCAAAAATGCTTAGTTTACCCTCGAAAGCGAGGTGAACGAGATGATGCCGATTTGGATGTCTTTTTCGAGTGGCGTGATATCGCCACTGCCGATGGCCTTCCCGTTCGGTGCCCTGTTTGGAGTGACCCTGGTTGCGCTCCTGGTGATCAGTGCGGTAGCGCTGGTTTGCGAGCGTGAACGGAAAACCGTGCGTCCTGTTCGAGTCCGGCGCGGTCACGCCTGGCGTTACGTTTCGATCGTACACACCGTACATGTAGGCCATCGAGGCCTCCGATAGTCACCCGTCCCGGGTGACCTCCGGTGGGTTTCGGTTTCGGGTTTCTTACCGTTTCGACTTCGGCTCCCTTCATCGACGCAGAAACGAGAGACGGAGCGGCTGGGGGTCCGAAACTGCCCACCGGATTCATGCCGTCAACTTATTGCGCTTGAAGACCCCAGGGCGGGGATGCGTTCACGAGGTATCCTGCACGGCACTTCATCTTGACCTGCGTGAAGTGCACCCCTTCCTTGTATGCTGTCCATGTGTACTCACCCGGCGGCACATTGACGAAGAGGACTCCTCCATCGTCACTGGTTTCCCGAAGCTTACGGTTCGGAATGACGCTGGCGTTGAAGTAGATCGGGCCGTGTTCGGGTGGCAACGGCGGTGTGATGCTGACCGTGGCTCCCGCTTCGCCATGCGCGCCTCCGTCGTAAATCGACTTTCCTTTTCGTGTGACGGTGGTCACCATCTGACAACGGGTCGGATCTGGCTCGGTGTGAACGGCTCCTGCGAACAATGTGTAGATCACGTAATCGGGTGCCTGGAATGTGATACGTTCGGCGCCCCCGGCGCCCACCGTGATGGTTCCTGTCTGAAGAGGTGGGTAATCCGGATGTTCCATGACGAGAGTTACTTCTCCACCTACCGGCAATCCTTCAAAATGAAAGTGACCGTCGGGGCCCGTGAGAAAGGAGCGCTCCGGATATTCGAGGATCGTGATCCTGGCGTTGTCGATTCGACCGTACGGTGGTTCGGCGAAAATCGTCGCGTCACCACTGATTGAGGCCGTGGTTCCCTGTCCACCTACCGGCGATTTGTCACTTTCCCCGCAACCCATAACGGTCAGTGCAGCGACGGCCAGGAAAACAAAGCAACCCCGATGTGCGATCCCGCGACCTTTCCATCTTTGCATGCGCTGCTCGTAGCATGTGGGATCTGCGGACAGCCACAGCAGAGAAATTGGCCGGCACAATCACGCGAAAACACCCGGGATGAGAGACCTTTCGTGGATCCGTTCCCGTCTTCGTCGATGCGGGTCGAACAGGCCAGCCCATTGCCACCACAGGCCCTGATCGAAATCATCCATGGCGCAGATGCGCCTACCTTGTGGGCGGGAGCGTGGGTGCCTTTGTTGCCATGGAGATGTCTGGACCGCCGGTGTTGCCTCAGGACGGTACAGGCGTAGAAATCTTCTGGTTGGTTTTTGGGGAGTTCGCCTGATTCGTGATAGCTCTGGTGTCGAGCCGATCATTGCCGGTGCCAGACGGGAGGGGATCGACGATGTTGCAACTTCGCTACCTGGTTGTGTCGTGTGTGGTGTTGGCCATGGCCGCAGGCGCACCGGCCGAAATGAGTGTGGATGCGGTCTCACCGAAGCTTTCGGTGGGAGCAAGCCTGCGCACACGTTGGGAGCTGTGGAACTGGTTCGAGCCTGCCGGAGTTCAGAACAACGACTACGACTTCATCGGCACGCAGGCACGCCTTTCTCTGAGGTGGAAGGATGACTGGTTCGAGGTCTTCGCAGAAGGGCAGAATTCCGCACTGATCGATTTGCCCACGACGGCGATTGCACCGGCTCCGGAGGGCAACCTCGGTGTTGGTGCCAACTATTTCCAGAGTAACCGCCGGCGTAACGACACGGGGGTGTTTCTCAAACAGGGCTACCTCACTCTGAAAAAGCTCGGTCTTCCCGGACTCTCCCTGAAAGGTGGGCGTTTCGAGTTTGCGGAAGGAAGCGAAGCGCTCACCGGCGACGCCACGGTGGATTGGCTGAAGAATATGCGGATCTCACAACGCCTGATCGGACCCTTTGGTTGGTCCCACATCGGCCGTGCCTTCGACGGCGGTGTTCTGGCGTTGAACCGTGAACCCTACAACGTGACTTTGATGGGAGCGCGCCCGACACAGGGGGGCTTTGATCTGAACGCCATGAGGGAACTCGGTGATGTCACCTTGGCGTATGCCGGATTCAACCTCTTCGCCAAACGCGCATCGTCGATCAGTGATGCTCGCCTCTTCTACATCTACTACGATGACGGGCGGCATCAGACGAAAACTGACAACCGGCCGCTCGCTGTGCGAAACAACGCCGCGGAGCGCGCAGCCGGCGTGCAGATCCACACGGGCGGCGCCAATTTCATTCATGTCATCCATACCGATGTTGGATCTTTCGATGTCCTGTTGTGGGGCGTTCTGCAACGTGGTGATTGGGGGCTGCTCGATCATTTCGCATGGGCCTACGATGCGGAAGTGGGTTGGCAGCCGAAATGGCCTGGCAAACCCTGGCTGCGCGGCGGCCTGACGCGCGCGTCGGGTGACAATAACCCGAACGACGATGAGCACGGCACTTTCTTTCAACTCCTGCCGACCGGGCGTCTCTATTCCTTCTCGACTTTCTACAACATGATGAATTCGCAGGACGCTTATGGCTCACTCCTGCTTCGGCCGATCCCGGGCCTGCTCTCACGCACCGATTTCCATGCGGTGCGCCTCACCGAAAATCGTGACCTCTGGTATGCGGGCTCAGGTGCAACGATCACGGACCGGAACCGGCCCGAGGGCTTCGGCTATGCGGGGCGACCGGCGAACGGTATGCGTGAATTGCTTACCCTCGTCGAGACGACACTCAGCTACGACTGGAACTCCTCTGTAAATACGAACCTCTACTACACGCACGTTTTTGGCGGTGCCGTGATCGATCGGATCTACCGTGGGAAACAGGCGGATTTCGGCTACCTCGAGGTTGTGCTGAAACTCTGAGCGGGCGGGAGCACGGGACGGCTACCTGCGATTTCCCATCCAGTGGCCGGAGTCTGCGGGAAGTCCACCGGGTGTGTCACGCCCTTTGGGTCGTCTCTGCCTTTCTGTCCGTCGCGGATTGGTTCGTAAAGAATTCCGAACCGCAGGCGGTGACGATGAGCGTGCCACCCAGGAGTTCCCTCAATCCGAACGGTTCGTCGGTCAGAATTGCAGCCGAGACCAGGGCAATCACGACTTCCAGCATGAGGAGCACGGCCACTCTTCCGGGTGCAAGTCGGCTGCCGCCGAACAGCGTGAGCCAGATGACCAGAGGCATCCAGATCAATCCGAAGAGAAGCAGCCAGATCACAGAACGGCCAAACGCCACTGTGCCGGGGGCAGCCCAGGCGCGGCCACCGGGTATGAGCGTCAGCAGGACGAAGAGGATACCGGCAAAGAGAAACAAGACGAAAATCTTGTCAAACTCCGATGTCTCGGGGACCAGACGGCGCAGGAAAACCATGGAAACCGCCCACAGGAATCCTGAAAGCAGCCCCATCCATTCCGCAACCGTGCTGGGAACCGGTATCCCTGATCCCTCGCCGAAGACGACCAGCATTCCCAGAAGTCCGAGGCCGATCGTTGCCAGGCGCGCACCTGTGATCCGATCTCCAAGAAACCAACGAGCCAGCACCGCGCTCCACACCGGTGTGAGATAAAAGAGCAAGACGACCCGCGCGACATAACCGCGAAGCAACGCCTCCGAATAGAGCGCAAGACACAACGCCATCACGAACCCGGCGAGCAAAAGAGACCTGCCGCCAGCGAAGATCGAATGCCGGCGTACGATCGCGATCGGAAACAGGACGATCAGGGGAAGGGTGAAGCCGATGGTCGTGGCCCAGGGTCCGCCAAACCCCGCCGTGTCGAGTTGCCGAAGAGGAATCCATAAGGTTCCCCAGAAGATCGTTGAGACGAGAATGGCCAGACTCGGAGCCAGTTCACTGCTCCGTTCGCCCATGGCAAAAGAGAATGGTCTCCCTGGGGTTCGTGTTGGATTCATGGCTTGTCCATAGCGTGTCTCGATGCAGAATCGCTGGCGCCATCAGGGGGTGTCAAGCTGAACCGGGACCCTACCTTTCGCAATCACGTGTCCTCCTGATAGGCACAGGCGAATTTCCAGTCGCCCTGGGGAATACGGGAACCCTTTTCGTTCGTTGGGTCTCTAACCCGCCAGGAAGTATGCAGAGGGAGAGCCTGCCATGAGTCATGGAAAGTCCAGATCCATTTTGTCTTCTACCGCCAGGCCTCGCCGCGTTCTCATCGTCGGTGGCGTGGCCGGTGGCGCCTCTTGCGCAGCACGCCTGCGCCGGCTCGACGAATCGGTGGAGATCGTCGTATTCGATCGCGGGCCACACGTCTCGTTCGCCAACTGTGGACTACCGTACTATGTCGGCAACGTCATTGCGGATGAGCGCCAACTCCTCGTAGCTTCGAGTGAGATGTTTCGTGAGCGGTTCAACATCGATGTGCATACAGAAACCGAGGTTACGGCGATCGATCGGGAATCGCGTGCCATCGAGGTTCGGGATCTCCGCAACGGCGAGAGCCGGGTTGAGCGCTACGACGTGCTGGTCTTGTCTCCCGGGGCTGCGCCGGTCCGGCCACCGCTACCGGGCGTTCAACTCCCGGGTGTTTTTGCCGTACGCAACATCCCTGACACACGCGCGATCCGCTCCTGGATCACCGATCGTCAGGTGAAGACTGCTGTCGTCGTCGGAGGCGGTTTCATCGGCCTGGAAATGGTCGAGAATCTGGTCCACCGCGGCATCAGCGTGACGATCCTCGAGAAAATGCCGCAACTCATGCCGCCGCTGGATCCTGAAATGGCAGCCCCGCTCATCGAGCACATCGCCGGAAAGGGAGTACAACTTCACCTGGGAGATGGCCTGGCGGCCATCGAAGAGAGCGCTGGCGGCGGTCTGTTCGTAGTGGCTGAAAGTGGTGCCCGGTTCTCTGCGGATCTGGTCATTCTTGCCCTTGGCGTACGGCCCGAAAGCACACTTGCGAAACAGGCCGGCCTGGAAATCGGTGCGCGCGGTGGCATTGTCGTGGACGAGCGGATGCAGACGTCCGACCCCCACATCTGGGCCGTCGGCGATGTCGTTGAAGTATCCGATGTGCTGACCGGTCAGGAGACAGTGCTTCCCCTTGCGGGACCCGCAAATCGCCAGGGCCGTGTTGCCGCCGAGGCTATCGCCGGGCGTGAGACGAGATTCCGCGGCGTGCAGGCGACAGCAGTCGTGGGGATGCTGGGCATGACGGTGGCTTCGACCGGTGCGAGTGAGAAAGGACTGCGCCGCGCTGGGGTAACCTCCTTCGAAAAGGTCTATCTCCATCCGGGACACCACGCTGGCTATTACCCCGGCGCCCGGCCGATTCATCTCAAGCTTCTCTTTTCCGTGCCGGACGGACGGATCCTCGGCGCCCAGGCGGTGGGATGGGAGGGTGTGGAGAAGCGGATCGATGTGATTGCCACCGCGATCCAGTTCAAAGGCACGGTGCAGGATCTTGCCGAAGCGGAACTCTGCTACGCGCCCCAGTTCGGCGCGGCCAAAGATCCCGTCAATCTCGCGGGAATGTTGGCGACGAATGTGTTGAACGGTGACATGCCGGTCGCCGACTGGAATGAAGTCACCACGACCGATGCCCTGCTGATCGATGTGCGCGATCCCGAAGAGTTCGCTCGCGGACATATCCCACAGGCGATCAACCTGCCGCTGTCCCAGCTTCGCTCGCGGGTCACCGAATTCTCGCGAGATCGCGAAATCTGGGTCTGCTGCGGTGTGGGACAGCGGGCCTACTATGCGGTACGCTTCTTATTGCAGCACGGTTACCGGGTCCGGAACCTGTCAGGCGGCTACACCACCTACAAGGCGTTCCAGGCCATGGAAGCGATGTGCTGATCGTCTGGTCCCGTTTACGGCCCCGGCCCACTATTCCTTTCGCCGTGCGATGAATCGTCCCTGTGCAATCTTCCCTGCGGCTGCAAGCTCGCCGTAGAAGGCGATTTCAGCGCCGAGCGCCTGCAGCGCGTTGAGGTCGAACCCGATGATCCTCAAGGCGTCGAAGGTGAGCTGCATGTCGACCATCTTCAGATAGAGATCGACGTGTTCCGCAAACCGGCCCGTGTCACTGGCTTCGACCACAGTACAGCCGTTTTCCTCGAGTAATCGCGCATAGCCCGGAATGTCCAGGACATTCGGGAATTTCATCCCTTTCAGGAATCGCTCGGCTTCAGCACCGGAAAGACCGGTGGGCCCCTCGACCCAGTCGGTGAAGGCGATCGTGCCACCCGGCTTCACCACACGCGCGGCTTCCGCGATGAGCCCCGGCTTGTCGACCACATAACACCAGGCATCTTCTCCCCAGACGAAATCGGCGCTTCCTGGAGGCAGACCACTGCGGGTTACGTCGCCCAGGACGAATTTGACCCGTTCCGCAATCCCTTCTTCCTGGGCCCTCTGTTTGCCGCGACCGACAACCGTTTCCGTGGCATCGACACCGGTCATCGAGGCAACATTGCGAAAGTGAATCAAAAACCGCATACCGGCACCGCTGCAGCAGCAGAGATCGACCCCCTGCATGCCAGCGCCGATTCCGGCCCGTTCGGCCAGATCCATCGAGGATTTGAAACCGCCGATGTGGATTTGTTGCCCCATCAGCAGTTCCCAGAGATCACCCTCTGCACCACCGTAAACCGCCTTCACGTCATTCAAACCAACGCCGTCCACGGACTTCATGTGCTCTCCTTCAGATCCGGTCGCTATCCATCCAGCCATATCTGGTAGAAAAACCGGGGAAATGACGTTCATTGCGTCGCGCCATGACCAACATCAGGTATCGTTCTCCGTGGCGTGCCGCGTCAGCCCTTGATCGCCACCACGAACGAGCCATCCGGAACGAATCCGACCCAGGAACCGATCCATGCCAACCAGTACTTTTTGCTGAGCAGTGTCTGGACCTGTTGGATCCGGACTGGCTCGGTCAGCCGCCGGGCTTCTCCCCGGAACACCGTCTCGCCGATGTCGAGTTCTACCTGACTATTTTTCTCGACGTTCCGCACCCAGTCTCGTTTCACATTCAGAGTCGCCAGATAGACCGTCTTCCCGTCGACGACGAACCAGATCGTTACCGAGTGCTTTTTACCGCTTTTTCTTCCGATGGTGGTGATCTTGAGAGTGCTGCGATGTGAAACGGATTCCAGTCGCTTCTTTAAGGATTGTTCTGTCATACGCTCATTTTGCCTGTTCGAGGGGCGCAGGCAATGATTTCAGCCCTGGCAGTTCTTTCAGTCGCTCCGTAATAGTGGGCGCCGGTACGCGTACCAGGCGAGGTAGACTGCCACCAGCAGATTGGCGGCGAAGATCAGAAGGCGCTCTACCTGGGCGCCGTGGCGCAGGATGCCAGCAACCTCGATCGGCAGGAGCGCGGTCGTGGCGGCCACCACCAGCCAGGGACCCCATCGCCATCCGCGCTGAAGACATAGCCCTTCAAGCGCCGTCCAGATTCCATCCAGTGCCAGCGCCGTGGCAGCCATTCGCAGATGGTTCGGTTGCTCAACACCGGCAAGCAGCGTCGATAACCATTGACTCCATTCCGCTGAAATATGTTCGTGCAGGAAGCGCACCGCTCCGGCTGTTCCCGGTGTCAGGCCCAACGCTGCCGAAATACCCACGAAGAGAGCCCCGATCCCTTCGATTCCTGCTTTGGTGAATTTGTAGGCGATGATGGCACGTACGCCGGATCGCGGCGTGAAGGGACGGGAAGATCTCGCCATGGCCGTTTTATCAGCCTGCTCCAGGGCAGGGCTGTACATTGTCTTTGCCAGCGACTGGTGCCGCAACGAAAGCCGAAAGAGATGCCCGAAGGGCGCCCATGGGGATCACTCCGGTGGGCGTACCGAGACTGTGAAGTTCCGGCCTTCCCATCGATCCGCCTCGATCCAGAAGAAGGTGAATTGTACGACGCCGCCCGCCGGCAATCGATCCGTCGGCAAGTCCACATAGTGCATGCCGAGTCCGCTGTCTTGCGTTGCCGTCTCTTGTACGGTTTTCCATTCGTCGAGGCTCCAACGGACGCGCGCTGCGGCACGCACTTCGACGCGTATGCTCCTGCCTGCGTGGAAACAGCGGCATTTATGGTTGAACCGCCAGACGGCATAGGGGGTGGTGGTTTTGTCCTGGATGTATCGCTGTACCGGTTGTGGGGGTGTGTCGAAGACTCGACCATCGCGTAGCGAACGCAGCAGTTTGATATACTCGGCATGGGCCCAGACCAGAGGCATGGCCGAGCCGGAGGGGTGCCCATTGAACAGTTCACGTTGCGGCACATCGGCGGTGTCCCAGATCTGTTCGGGAAGCAACCCGCCCGAACTGCTCTGGCGTTCCATGACTCCGCAGAGGCGCCGCGCTTCAGCCAGGTTGCCACGTGCAATTTCGTAATGTGCGCGCTCACCGACGAGGAGGGGCCAGCCGCGGCCGATTCCTGTTCCGTCGAAAGCGTGGCCGTCCGCATGCTCTCCGTAGCCATCCTGGTTGTATCGGTGCCATACAGGGCCGCTGGCCGTCTCGGTTTTCAATAACCGATCGATGATTGCCACAGTGTCCACGATGCGTGGGTCATCTGCTGCACGCAGGCCGAAGCGTACGAGCGCCAGGGCATCGGGGCTCACGATGGCTGCGCTCGGCTTTGCACTCTCCCCCGGAGAGCGGTTTTTGATGGCGACGAAACCATGCGTTGGAGAGGCTGCTTCGCAGACATCGACCGGCGCGATGCGCACGTAGTACCCGGTTACACCGGCCTGACGCGCCAGCTCGGTGTCCCGGGCGAAGGTCCAGTATTCGATGGAATCATTCCAGGCGTCAGCCGTTTCTCTCAGGTACCGTGCTGCATCCGCCTCGCCGTAGAGATCGGCGAAATCGGCGGCAGCCAGCAGTGCGGCGATCTCCACGGCCAGGGTGAACGGCGAATAGCCACCGTCTTCTTCCCAGCGATCCTGTTGTGTCACCGGGCCGTTGCACACGAGATACGAAGCGGCCTGACGGACCATCGGCCAGGGATCGATGTGGTCCAGTGCATGGGCACGGCGTAGGGCATCGGCAAGCAGGATCGGGAATGCTGTCTCATCCATCTGGGTGCCCGACCAGTAGGGTGTTCCGTCGAGCCACATGTTCTGCGGCCAATGTCCGTCCGGCTCCTGCGTGGACATCAGGTACTTCAGTGCCTGTCGCGCACCGACCAGATCGCCGGCCGCCAGCAGTCCCCCCGCACTTTCCACCAGATCGCGCGGCCACACCAGGTGATAGCCGCCCAGATCATCATCGCCTTTGGCGAAGCCCCAGGGAATCGACAGGCTGGCGATGATTCCGCCACGAAAGCCTTTTTCCTCATGCGACCGCAGCACGGCGGTGCTGACACGATAATGGTCGAAACCGCTATCGCCGATTCGGCCGAGATCGTGACACCGCGCCTGATAGTTATGCCAGCCCTGCTGGTAGGCGTTCGCGATGTTGTCGAAATCATCCAGCAGTGCCGCCCGGGCCCGTTGCCCCGCCTCTGATTCGGTGCGTCCGAACGCCAGCGCGAGGACGAACTCGCCATTGCATTGCGAGGGATCGATTTCGCCTGTGAGTGCGATGTTGCCGTCGGGTGCACTACGGTAGGACCAGGCCATTCGCTTGTGCGCCTTGATGTCCTGCCATCCATCGCTCGTGCCCACATAGCCGCAGCTCATGCGGGAAAATGGCGTCGAACAGGCGAGTGCCAGCGCAGTGGGATCGCGACGCGCGAAGAGCATCGGCATGCCCTTGTAGGTCCCGTAGCGACCCGAATTGCCGTAACCGCGATTGCCGATGTGAGGAGCCAGCAGGGCAAAGACCCGATAGTCGGCAAGTTCGCCCTGCAACGCTTCGAAGCGAATCTTCTGGAGCAGCACGTCGCTGAGTGGATCGGTAATGACGGTCTTGTGGATGCGGTACCGTCCATCCCGGCACGTATTGGTGAGGAGAAATCCGGGGACACCTTGCGAAAGCGGCTGGATTTCACAGTGGCAATGGCGTTTCTCCTCGGAGAAGAAATCCTTGCCGTCGGCCACCAGGAGGCCGAAGTCGCGAGTGTTCGCATGATCGATCCGCGGATAGTACACCTCGTTGATGATGCCGTGTGAAATCGTGAACCAGATATGGCTCAGGCCACCGATAGCGGTTCCCACACCCGACTTTGCACTCGAGGTCCAGCGTGGAGGGATGCCGGGCTGTCCCGGCGCGATATTGTCATCCATGTCCATCTTTCATCCGGCGCGGGGCAGCCCGCCTGTTGACGCTCACTTAGTCCCGAAAAACGGCAGGCTCAAGAATCCGCGCACGGATTGGAATGTGGCGGCCACCAGTTCCGTCCTCTGACGCCTTATTACCTGCCATTTTGTGCCGCACACTCGCTTTCAATGCAGTGCTTCGCCAAAATGGACCCATGAGGTCGACTGGTTTGGTTGCGGGTGTGCCGATCCGTGTCGAGGTACGGGCTGCGGGTGACGAGGGGGCAGGATGAGTTCGGCACGTTCGCCGATGCGTTTTCCGTTGATGGCGCTCGGGCTGGTGGCATTGCTCACCGGTTTGTGGTCGGGGTTGCTGCGTGTCGGACTGATTTTGCCGTTGTTGCGGCCGACCTTTCCGCTGGCGCATGGCCCGCTCATGGTGGCGGGGTTTCTGGGTACGCTCATCGGTCTCGAAAGAGCGGTGGCGCTCGGCAACGGTTGGGCCTGGTTGGCACCGATCTGTTGCGGTCTGGGAACGCTGACAATCCTGGTTGGAGCGCCGCACGATTTACCGGCGTTACTGATGACGGCGGGTGGATTGGTCCTGCTGGCGGCTTCGTTGAACGTCTGGATTCGGCAGCCGGTCTTCTTCACACAGATTCTCGCGCTTGGTGCACTTGCTTTGGTGATTGCCAACGGGCTCTGGCTTCAGATGGCGTCCATGGCAGCGACGGTTTCGTGGTGGATGGCATTCCTGGTGCTGACGATCGCTGCGGAGCGGCTCGAGTTGACGCGTGTATTGCCGCGGAGCCGGCTCGGCACCGGTCTATTCATGGCGGTGCTGGTGGTTTTTGCCGCAGGATTGCTTGCTGGTGGGCTCGGTAGTCGGGTTGGCGTGGTGCTCCTGGGAGTCAGTTTGTTGGCCATGGCGGCATGGTTGGTGCGTTATGACATTGCGCGTCGCACGGTTCGGATGCGCGGGCTGACACGGTACACAGCGGCCTGTCTGCTCTCCGGGTACGTCTGGTTGGCTGTGTCCGGTTCCCTGATGCTGTGGTACGGGCCGGTGTTCGCCGGACCGTACTACGACGCCATATTGCACTCGGTCTTTCTCGGATTTGTGTTCACGATGATCTTCGGGCATGCCCCGATCATCTTTCCGGCGGTGCTGGGTCTGGCGGTACCATACCGCGGTTCCTACTACGTCCATCTCGGCCTGTTGCACGTGTCGTTGCTGTTGCGTGTAGGAGGGGACCTGTGGGGTGGATGGACAATGCGCCAGTGGGGGACGGGTTTGAACGCGGTTGCGGTTCTGTTGTTTTTTGCCAACACCGTTACTGCTGTAATCGGCGGTTTGCGAGCGGCGCAGAGTGCGCCGAGGAGGAGTGTCGCATGATCGACGCCAACGAAGTGCGTGAGGCGCTACGAGTGGTCCTAGATCCAGAACTCGGTGTGAATGTGGTTGACCTGGGATTGGTGTACGACGTGAGGGTCGAGGGTAATCACGTGCATGTCGACATGACGATGACCAGTGCCGCGTGTCCCTTGCACGCCTACATCACCGAGCAGATCGAGGCGGTGATCCACGAGAATTTCCCATCTGTCGAGGTCGAGGTCCAACTCGTCTGGGAACCAGCGTGGGAACCATCCATGATGTCCGACGAGGCCAAACAACAACTCGGTTGGTAAACCCCGTCGGAGCAGCATCGACCCCGTATATGCAGGCACCGGCGGCACCACACCGTCTCGCTCACATTACCCATTCCACACCAGAGGCAACGCCTGCGGATTTCCCTGTGCAACCGTAACCCCCTGGCCTGACTGCGACGCATGAAGCGAAGGCCCTTGAACAGCACTCACAAGCATCGATTCCGCAATCCAGCGGGAAATTCAGAGCCTTTCGCGATGTTGGCAGCAACGTCGCGGCAATCGGAGCAGACCGTGTGAAACGGATGATTTTACGGGGCCGATGCTCGAGTCTCTTGCTGTAAGTATTGGGAAAATAAGGGGTATTGTAGGCCATAGTTATGTAGGTGTCCAAGCGGCATCTCCACTTCCGGCACGGCCCCCGTCGGCCTGCATAACGGCGTAGCAGTGCCTGTGGTCGTTGCCTGATCCGTAGGCAAGGTTCACTCCCTTCCGTCGTTCTACCCCGGTGAACACGATTGGCACGCGCTTTGTAGAGAGTCTGGCCAGAGTCGAAAACCACTGTCCTGCGAAACCATTGATGCTGTCAGCGGGGACCGACCGCGGAAAGGCCACCTCGATGAAGGAGACCGTTGCCTCTGTCATCTCTTACGACCCTTGGGGAGGGATGCGCGATCAGACAGGCATTTGTGAGCATGCGCCTGCCAGGGAGGAATCCTTGTTCTGTTGGAAGGACTATCCCCGGTCGTACTGCGTCCCCGGGTGCATCCTGACTAGTGCTTCCAAGCCTGAAATTGGGACCATCCTCCTCGGTACACAGGGGGCGCCGCTTTCCGATGCGCTCCATCGTCGTGGCATCACTGGCAAGGTGCGCGAGGCCAGCATTGTCGCCATTGGCGACTCCAGGTGTCTGGCGCACCACGGCAGATGTGCATGCCGGTGCCATGTCAGGCGATCGGTTTCGGCGAGCGCCACGAGGTCCATTCCGAAGAGGAGGTACCTCGACAAGCGGATCCTTCCGTTGCTCGCCACCCTGACTCTCGCCGTGGGCGGCGTTGTCGGGGCCGAAGAACAGGGCGTGACGCATATGCTGCCCAGACCCGACGGGGACACGGAAAGCAAGGCCCACACAGGCGACACAATGACCTTGCCCGCGCTCCAAGCCGAGGTCCCCACGGTCGAGCGATCATATCCGCAATTCGAATACAAAGGCTGGCTGGACCAGGCACTCACATACAGCCAGGAAGACGGCAATCCCACTTACGGGCTGTTCGAGGCTGCTTTGCGGATGAATTACTCGATCAACCGGAACTTTGGCGGTCACCTGCAGTTGAATGGCCGCTGGCGGCAGTTCGTTGCGACCGATGGAACCGATGAGGACACGGGTAATCGGTCGGAAGGCAGCGGTACATTGTCCTTGAGGGCGCGTGAAGCCTATGCCTATGCCCAAAACGATACCGGCAGTATGAGACTGTCGATCGGCAAATGGTATGCGCCGATCGGTTATGAATTGGCCGATCCGCCGGATCTCTTCCAGTATTCCAACTCGAATATCTTCCTCTATTTTTTTCCGACCGAAATGATCGGCGCACTCGGGCAGTTCACGTTTTCTGACTCGACCGATCTGAAAATGTACGTGTCGGCAGCGCCGACGGATGATGACTCTGCCATGGCGAGACGACTGGGCACGCCGACCGTGGGGGATCGGCTCGGGATTGCACTTGGGCGAGTGGGCCGGCTCGGTTTGAGTGCACTGCTGACCAACAAAGGTCGAGGACACGAAGGCGATCGGCCTCTCAAATTCGACATCGACGGCTCTTTTTCCAGCGGTGAGTCGCTGTCGCTGGGATTCGATATTGCGACGGCAATCGACCTCCATGCCGATGCCACCGATGTCGGTCTAATGATCATGGGAAATTATAAAATTACCAGTAGTGTAGCTACGACATTGCGATATGACATTATCGTAGTCAATAGTAATGCAAGCGGTATGTCCATAACAGTTGCACCAACATATACTCTTACCCCAGGATTAACCGTATGTCTTGAAGGTAGATACGACATTGTGAGTGATGCATCACTGGCAAATATAACAAAATACCTTAAAGATACGAATAATCTAACTGGCGCTCTGGAGCTTATCTATCAGTTCGGAAACCTATAAGGCAGATCTACCGAGAAAGGAGTGGCCATGGGATACGGATATAAATGCGTCATCGTTGGCCTGGCGGTGGGAACACTGCTTGCCGTGGGTGCGCGTGCCCGCGCCGACGCACCGCGACTCGTTCCCGTCGACTCGATGGGGCAGGCTGCCGTCGACCCTGTGCAGATGCGCATTGA
>CAZEWD010000018.1:17613-20852 GCA_964515725.1 uncultured Binatia bacterium (SeqCode) | reverse complement strand
CCTCGCTTTCATCGGTAGCTGTGATCGTCCAGATAAATCCCGTCCGCCTCGCCGCAAGAATTCAGAAGTCGCGTCAGAGGGGTGGAAATCAAAATACCGGGTTCGGAGGATGTGAGACCGTTCGGGCAAATTCCCGCGGCATCTGTTCATTGGGCGGGTGGCGGTGTAGCAAGAATATTCGACCGGCGCCGCAGGCGCCCTGGAAGGGAGCTCTTATCGTGAGGACGGTTCGGACACTCAGCATGTCGCTGTTGGTCTCTTTCACTTTTCTCTTTCCTGCACAGCAGGGGATTTGTGCGCCGGATACCGCCGCGACTCCCGAGGGATCGGTCGGAGCGACGGCGAAGGTTACCGGTAAGGTGACGCAAACGATGAATTCCGGTGGGTACACCTACGTGGAGGTGGATGACGGAACGAAAAAGACCTGGGCTGCCGCTCCACAATTCCGCGTGAACGTTGGCGACACCGTTATCGTACCGCCGGGAATGCCCATGGAGAATTTCGCCAGTAAGACGCTGGGGCGGACGTTCGACGTTGTCGTTTTCGTGCCTTCGATCGAGGTTGCGGGTGTAGCAGGGATTGGCGGTATGCCGGCCGCTGCACACGGCGCCTCAGCCGGCATCCAGGGGGGAATGCACCCGAATCCCCATGGCCCAGGAGCCGTGGGTTCTCCGCCGGGTATCGATCTGACGAACATCGAGAAAGCAAAGGGCGGGTACACCGTGTCGGAACTGTTCACCAACAAGGCAAAGCTCAACGGCAAGGAAGTTCAGGTGCGTGGCAGGGTGGTGAAGTTCAGCCAGAACATCCTGGGTAAGAATTGGCTCCATCTACAAGATGGAACGGGAAGCACCGGAACCAATGATCTCGTCGTCTCGACAACGGGAAGCGCCACGGTGGGGGACCTTGTCGTCATCAAGGGCAAGCTGGTGACCGATCGTGATCTCGGAATGGGCTATCGATACGAGATCCTCGTGGAAGAGGCGGAAATCACCAGGGAATAAACGATCGGGAGATGATCTCCGGGGCGAATTCGTTCCGCTCGGACCGGTCTGAGCAGTCCGAGCGGTCCGCCGCCGGGGTATGGCGTCTTCAGTGGACGTGACCGCTTCCGCACTCTTCCTCATCATCCTCTTCGTCTTCGATGATCTCGCTGAAGGCGCTGGTCAATTCATCCTTGGCGATGAGATCGGCCACGACGGCCTCGATGCTCTCGCGTGAGGTGCTGTCGATCAGGATCAGATCCGACGCCCAGAGGTATTTGCCCCCGAGACATTCACCGCTCTCTTCACAACTGCCACGTAACGTGTCTACATGCTGATAGGTGCAGAACCCGGCGACCCAGCGGGAACCGTCAGCCAGCGTGACGATCACGTCTGTGACCGAATCCTGCGTGTCCCACGTGCCGGCTTCCCACTCCTCTGCCTCGATCCACAAATCGAATGACGCCATATGGTCTTCCTTTCCTGTCGTACCAACAGGCACACATCAGGCCTGCGGATTCGAAGCAATGCAAGCCGGGTGAGCGAAGAATCACCGAAATTCGCCCGGCTGCCCTCCCTTCGTTTTGACCGAATGTTGCCTTGATCCTGGGTGTTTTAATCTTGTCCCCAACGTTGCGTCACGGCGGTTTCACTGGTTATCTCGAAATTCGAAAGCTGATCCTGTGAGCCGTTTCCTCACCGAATTCGATCTCCATTTGCTTGCCGAAGGCACCCACTACCGCAGCTACGAGAAGCTGGGGGCTCACGTGGTCGATATCGACGGCGAGCAAGGGACCCGCTTTGCCGTGCTTGCCCCCAATGCGAAGAACGTGGCTGTCATAGGCGATTTCAATGATTGGGATCCGAAGCGGACTCCCATGCGGTGGAGGCCAGAGGCCGGTATCTGGGAATGTTTCATTCCGGGGGTGGGCGTCGGGTCGTTGTACAAGTTCTGGATCGAGTCACGCTACCTCGGGTACCGGGTGGCCAAGGCGGATCCCTATGCGTTCTACGCGGAATTGCGTCCGGGCACGGCATCCCGCGTCTGGTCGCTCAGTGGATACACATGGCACGATGAGGATTGGCTCTTGCAACGCCGTCAGACCCGCTGGCTCGATGCCCCGATGTCGATCTACGAAGTCCACCTCGGATCCTGGATGCGGGTCCCCGAAGAGTCGAATCGCTGGTTGTCGTATCGGGAGCTGGCGCCGAAGCTGGCGGCCTATATCAATGAAATGGGTTACTCGCATGTGGAGTTGTTACCCGTCAGCGAGCATCCGCTGGACGCATCGTGGGGCTATCAGACAACGGGCTACTACGCTCCGACCAGCCGCTTCGGCACACCGGACGACTTCAAGTTTTTTGTCGATACGCTCCACCAAAATGGCATCGGCGTGCTGATCGACTGGGTGCCGGCCCATTTTCCGCGCGATGAGCATGGTCTGGCGTACTTCGATGGCACCCACCTCTATGAGCATGAGGATCCACGCAAGGGGGAGCACCGCGACTGGGGGACCAAGATTTTCAACTTTGGCCGCTGGGAAGTGCGCAATTTTCTGATCAGTAATGCCCTTTTCTGGTTGGAGGAGTATCACATCGACGGCCTGCGCGTGGATGCCGTGGCTTCCCTCCTGTACCTCGATTATTCACGGGAACCCGGCGACTGGATTCCCAATCAGTACGGTGGTCGCGAAAATCTGGAAGCGGTCGATTTCATTCGCCGTTGCAACGAACTGGTATACGCCGAACAACCGGGGACGATCACGGTCGCCGAGGAATCGACTTCATGGCCGATGGTGTCGCGTCCGACCTACCTCGGCGGACTCGGCTTCGGATTCAAGTGGGATATGGGTTGGATGAACGACATGCTCCGCTACATGAGCAAGGATCCCATCCATCGCCGTTACCATCACAACGATCTGACGTTCCGTATGCTGTATGCTTTCACGGAAAATTTCATGCTGCCACTTTCGCATGACGAGGTCGTGCATGGAAAAGGCTCCCTGCTTTCCAAAATGCCGGGCGACGATTGGCAGAAGTTCGCCAACCTGCGGTTGCTCTTCGGATACATGTTCACACAGCCCGGTAAGAAGCTGCTCTTCATGGGAGCAGACATCGGCCAGTGGTCCGAGTGGAATCACGACACATCGATCGAATGGCATCTACTCGACTATGAGCCGCACCGTGGGATCCACCGATTGGTGCAGGACCTGAATCGGCTTTACCGCTCGGAATCGTCACTGTACGAACTGGATT
>CAZEWD010000018.1:0-17603 GCA_964515725.1 uncultured Binatia bacterium (SeqCode) | reverse complement strand
ATTGCGAGCCGCGCGGTTTCGAGTGGATCGACTGTAACGACAGCGACAACAGCACGGTGAGTTATCTACGCCGCAACCGTGCGGGGGAGACGATCGTCATTGCCTGCAATTTCACACCCGTGCCTCGTCAGAACTACCGGATCGGGGTTCCTCACGACGGTTTCTGGCGCGAGATCCTGAATACCGATTCCTCCCTTTACGGTGGCAACAACATCGGAAATGGCGGTGGAGTGGAAGCCGTGCCGCAGCCGTGTCACGGGCGTTCATGCCAACTGAACATCATGCTGCCGCCCCTGGCGATGGTCGTCTTCAAGGCCTAGACGCGACGCGATGAAGATCGAGATTCACAACCATAGTTCCTATCCGCGTGTTGAAAAAGGAGACCTGGCGTCCATTCTGGCCCAGCAGGAAGCAGCCGGGTGCGAAGTGCTGACCGATGGTTTGGCGCCCTGGACCGATCCGTTCTCTCTGGTGGTGGACCAGCTCGAAGGTGTGCGATCCGGCGAGCCGGTGCCGTACTCTGAGCCGGCCGTGCGGGTGCGGCGGCCTGTAGTTACCGGGACGATAAAACGTACGAAACCACTGGCTGTCGAAACCTTTCTTGCAGCTCAACGGTTGACGAGATTGCCGGTCAAAGTTGTGCTTCCAGGCCCCTACACGTTGGCATGCCATACGGCTGAGTTGGGCCCTTATACATTTGAAGATCTGGCGCGTGCCTTCGCGGAGGTTCTGACGAGCGAGGTAGCTGATCTTGCGTCTGCCGGATCTCGATTCGTACAGATCGAGGAGCCGTCAATTCTCGGGCATCCTGGAGACCCGCAGTTATTGCGGCAACTCTTCGATCCCGTGTGGTTGGCACGTGGTCAGGCACAGATCCTTTTGTCCGTCTGGGGCGGAGACGAATTGCCGTTGTATGCGCAACTGAACTCGATTCCCGTCGATATTCTTTTGCTCAATCTGGCGGTAAACCCCCGCCTCGAGTCGCTGATCCGAGATGTGGGTGCGAGCAAGATTCTCGGGCTGGGTCTGCTCGACGGATGCCCGGATGCGCCATCGGCGGACGAACTCGTCCGGCGTGTTCAGGGGATGATGAGGTACTATGAACTCGATACGCTCGTTCTGGCCCCGGCACGGGGCCTGCGCTTTCTGACGGCAGCGCGAGCATTTGATACGTTACGCCAAGTCGCCAGGGTGGGCAGCCTGTTGCGCCGGTCGCTATAGGTGACTGCCCTGATGAGTCGTGACGACCTCAAACGCCTTTTCGAGCCACTTGCGTTGCGCGGCAATCACATCGTCGTGCATACTTTTCCGTCGGCTGTCGATTCCATCGATACGGCAGTCGTGGTGGCGGAAGCGCTGATCGAATCCGTTGGCGCGACCGGGACAATCCTGGTGCCGACCTACACACGAGAGACAGTGTGTGAGACGCCGCTGGCGCAGCGCGATGCCCTGTTGCGATCGCGAGTCACCCCTTACCACATCGATCTGCCCGTGAGTCGGGATCTGGGAGTGCTGCCGGAAGCGTTCCGCCATCTGCCGGGTGTGCTGCGCAGCAACCACCCAACCCACTCTTTTGCCGTCTGGGGCCGGAAGTGCCGGGAAGTGCTGTCGACGCACCGCGACGCCAATCCACTGGGGCCATTGAAAAAGCTCAATGTGCTCCAGGGCCATGTTCTTCTGCTCGGAGCTGGACTCGATGCGGTGACGGCCATTCATCTTGCCGAGGAGATCTCTGCGGCACCGTACCTTGCGCGCCGGATTGCGTTGAGAATCAATGCGGGGGGATACGAAGAGCGAGTGGTCGTCGAGAATTACCCCGGTTGTAGCGCCGCATTCGTAAAGCTCGAGCCGTTACTCGACCCCGCCAAGGTGCGGAGCATCGAATTGCCGAACGGCTCCGCCCGCAAGATTCCGTTACGCTATCTCGTGAACCTTGCAAGCGGGTTGCTCGAACAAGAACCCGGTTCGTTCATCTGCGAGGATGCCGGGTGTGCGAGTTGTGCAGGCAAACGGGAGGCGCTTGCCCGGCACGGATCGATCTGAAGTGCGAAGTTCCCGGCAGATCCGACCCGGTTGTGGCTCTGCCCCCTACATCTCACGCCGGCCTTCGAGCGCCTTGCCCAGGGTCATCGTGTCGGCGTACTCGACGTCTGCACCCATCGGCAGGCCGTGTGCGATACGGGTGACGCTCGGGCCGAGTGGCTTGATGAGTCGTGCCAGGTACATGGCGGTCGCTTCGCCTTCGACGGTGGGGTTGGTTGCAATCACCACTTCACGGATGCCGCCCCCTTGAATGCGCCGCAGTAGTTCGCTGATGTGCAATTGCTCCGGTCCGACGCCGTCGAGCGGTGCAAGACAACCATGCAGGACGTGGTAGCGGCCACGGAAGCCCCCCGAACGTTCCAGAGCGATGAGATCTGCTGGCCGTTCCACGACGCAGATGCTGTCGGTGTCTCGTTGAGGGTCGGAACAGATACGGCAGGGATCTTCGGCAGTGAGGCCGAGGCACACCGAACAGAGCCTGGTGCCGTCGCGCATGCCGACGAGCGCCTGGGCGAGTTGATCCACATTGTCGCGATCCGTGCGTAAGAGGTGGAACGCCAGACGAGTCGCGGTTTTCTCGCCGATGCCGGGCAGCTTGACGAGTTCTGCGATGAGGCGCGCAAGGGGTGGAGGAAGTGTGGACATGCGTTTTGACAAAACCTTTCTGATCCGAACTCTCGATAGTCGAAGCGATCACGGCGGACTCGGACCTTCCGGCACAAGTCAGGTACCCTGGAGCGATGGAATTCATCGGATGACGTTCCGATGAACTCGTACCCCGTCAGGTGCCAAGGTCGGAAGCGTGAGGTCCAACTCCAGTTGTCTCAAAGTAGCTCAGGCCGTCAGCCCCGGGATTTTCAGACCTCCGGTAATTTTCTTCATTTCGTCGGCCATCATTTGTTGTGCATTCCGAATGGCCTGGTTGACTGCGGCACGGACGAGGTCCTGCAGCATTTCAACGTCCCCTGCTTTGACGACCTCGGGCTCGATGCGCAGTTCCACCAATTCCAGCTTGCCGGTCATCTTTGCGCTGACCATGCCGCCGCCAGCCGTCGACTCGACGGTCTTCGCCGAGGCTTCCTCCTGCACCCGTCCCAGACGTTCTTGCAGTTCCTGCGCTTGTTTCATGATGTCCCCCAGGGGACCCATTGCCTTGCTCATTCCGTTTCCCTCCCCCGGCGAGTCGGGCGGGGGCGCACTTCCTGCACCTCGCCGCCGAGAATTTGAACGGCTGCCTGAACCGCCGGGTGGTCCAGAGCCTTCTTGTGAATTTCTGCCTTGCTTTCGACAGCGGCAGACGGCGCAACCGCGGTTGGTTCGACGGGCTGAACGGCGACCTCGATGCTGCGGCCAAAGAACCGTGCAAGCAGTTCCTTTACCACCTGGGTGTGGCTTGGTTCGGCGAGGTAGTCGTAGAAATGCCCGGGCGGAACCCGCAACACGGCTTCGTCCTCACTCAGATCGGGAGCCTGGCTGGTCTGCAGATACGGCAGAAACAGCACCTTCTCCTTGCCGACGAACGCCAGGAAGTCGGCCCAGGTTGCATCCCTCGTACTACGAGGATTTTCTGTGGGAGAAGCCGGAGGGATGATTCGAGCCTTGGGGATTACCTCCGGTGGAGGGATTGCGGCCGGCGTGGATCGTACCGTGGAGGACGGTGCCACGCGCGCCGTGGGAGCCGGGGAGGATTTCTCCCGCGCTGGAGGGGAGGCGCCACCGGTTCCCGCAGGTGTGCCTGCGACGACTCGGCGGTCGAAGTCGTCGAGTCGTTCGAGGAGCGCATCGATGGGCGCGACCGGCGCCAGCGTGGCAAGTTTGATGACCGCCATTTCGAGAACGAGTCGAGGATACGGCACGCGTGCCACCTCGTTCTCCGTCTCGATGAGCAGTCGGAACGCACGATCGAGATCTTCGCTTCCCATCCGTTGCGCCTGCGTTTTCACTTCCGCGCGCTCTTCATCGGGCAGGTCGCCGAGTAGCTGTCCGTCGTCAACCAGGCGGGCGACGGCGAGATTGCGGAAGTGTTCCAGCAGATCGCGTGTGAAACGGCGCAGGTCGTAACCATGCTGATGGACTTCGTGCAGCGCTGCGAGGGCCTCTGTCGGATTCTTTCCGACGATGGCGGCTCCGATCGCGGAAATGAGCCGCCGGTCAGCGAGCCCCAGTGCCTTGCCGATATCTCCATCCTCGACGGTCTTGCCGGCAAACGCGATCACCTGATCGAAGAGCGATTGTGCGTCCCGCATGCTCCCTTCGCCTTCACGGGCGATGGCAAACAGGGCTTGTTCGCTGACCTCGATGCCCTCGCTGGCCGCGATCTGCGCCAGTCGCTCGGCGATGCTGCGAAAGGCAATGCGTTTGAAATCATAACGCTGGCAGCGGGAGTGGATGGTGTGTGGGACTTTGTGAGGGTCGGTCGTGGCAAAGATGAATTTTACGTGGGGTGGGGGCTCTTCCAGGGTTTTGAGAAGCGCATTGAAGGCGCTCGTCGAGAGCATGTGCACTTCATCGATGATGTAGATTTTGAAGCGGCTGCGCGCCGGCTGGTAGCGCACGTTCTCGATGATTTCCCGTACGTCGTCTACACCGGTGTTCGAGGCGCCATCGATTTCCAGGACATCGACAGCGTTGCCGGCAGTAATCTCCTGACAGTTGCCGCATTGGTTGCACGGCGTCGGGGTGGGACCCTGTTCGCAGTTCAGTGCCTTGGCCAGGATGCGTGCAGCGGTGGTCTTGCCGACGCCCCGCACGCCGGTGAACAGGAATGCATGCGCTACGCGGTTACTGCGGATGGCGTTTTGCAGTGTTTGGCTGATGTGTTCCTGGCCAACGATTTCCTCAAAGGATTGCGGGCGCCACTTTCGAGCGATGACCAGATAGCTCATGAAGGAATCTCTCTGAGATGGAATACCGTGCAGCGGCAGTACGAAATCACCTGCGTACGTAACAGAAAACGACAGGGGAGAACCAGAGGCGCTGCCCGGCCGGGCGCTCCCGTAATTTGGCGCAAGCCGGCGACAGACTTCCACTCCCTCGCAAGTGAACGAATGCGACGGCAAACCCGGCGCTGTGCCGTGGGAAGACGCGAACGGGCAGGGACGATAGCCAGGTTTCCCCGCGGCACAGAGGGACAATCGGTACCGCTGCTTCCTTCCGGACCTGACGGGGTTCGCGACGCACTCTTGCGCGGGACCTGGCTATCGTCTCTGCCCGTTTCTGGGCGTCTTGCGGGCCTTTCTATCGCAGATTCCCTCGCGCGGTGCCATATGAATGGTTGCTGCGCGAAGAAACGGAGAGGGTGGGATTCGAACCCACGGTACCTTTTGGGTACACACGCGTTCCAGGCGTGCACCATCGTCCACTCGGTCACCTCTCCTCGCTGTATTTCCCGGCTTTTCGCGGATTCTGACGTTCCGCGCAACCCCGCCTTTTCCTCTCCTTCCGGCCTGATTTACCCCGAGGGGCGCTCTGCAAAATTGAGGTGGGGTGCCGCGGAGATCGGATGCCGGCCGTAACTCGAGGATCTACCGGAGCACCCACTCCGCCGCAGGGCGAATTTTTTTTTCTGGTCATTTCCTTCCCGGGTATGGTAGCAGCGCGCCCCATGCAGTGGCTCTTAGACGCCTGGTATGAAAGTAAACGGGAAGTCCAACCACACCAGCATTTTGCGCGGACACGTGATGGCTGGAGATTGGCCCTGTACCGGTATTTGCCAGAACGCGGCGGACACCGTACGCCCGTGGTGTTGTGTCACGGCATGTCGTCGAACCGTTGGGATATGGATGGGCCGGGCCGGATTTCGCTGGCACGCTATCTCTTGCGGCGCGGCTACGACACCTGGGTGGTGGAACTGCGAGGCGCCGGACGGTCGACACGGCCGAACTTGTGGAATGGCAAACGGTATGACTGGACGTTCGAAGACTATGTCTACCATGACGCGCCGGCGGTATTGAAAAAAGTGTTGCGCGAGGCCGGCGCTTCAAAGGTGCACTGGGTGGGACACTCGATGGGCGGGATGATCGCCTATGCCTTGCTGATGAGCCCGATGGAAGACCGGATTGCCAGCGCCACCACGCTCGGATCGCCAACGATGAGCGATGTCGGGCATCCGGTGCTGGATCTCGGCATCCCGTACCGTGGTCTGTTGCGGTTCACTCCGCCACGTGTTCCTCTCGGACAACTTACACGCCTGGTGGCTCCCTTCGCTCCGTTCATGACGCGATGGTTCGAGGAGAGGGTTCATGGCCTGGGGTTCCATCCCGACAACGTCGATAGCGCTCTCCTGCGCTCACTGGCCCTCACGGCGGTGGATGATATCCCGGCTTCCTTGTTGCGTGAATTTGCCCGCTGGTACGACACCCGGGTGATGAGCGATCGTTACGGCATGTTCCATTTTACGGAACAGCTCGAACGCGTGAAGACACCGATCCTTATCATTGCGGGCAGTCACGATGGACTGACTCCGGCGCGAGATCTGCACCGCGTCTACGAGATGGTCGGTTCACAGGACAAGGCGTTCCGTATCATTGGCAAGGAGTACGGATTTCTCCATGACTATTCGCATGCGGATTTGATTCTAGGCCTACACGCTCCCTTCGACGTCTATCCGGTCGTGTATGACTGGCTCGAATGCCATCGTACAATCGCGGCATCTCGTGGCCATCGGAACGCAAAGGCGTTGCGACCGAAGACACGAGCGGCCAGCCCCTCCAGGGTATGAGGCAGTTCTGGTTCGGCTGATCGCGACCTGCGGTTTCACCGGTACTGTACGATCGGGTTGCAAGTGGATAAAGTGACGCTCTTGTGCCACATCCGGTTGTGACAGACGAACTCGCGTTACTGCGGAGGGTGAACGAGGTCCTGAGTGAATTTCCAGCTCCGGCGGGCCCTTCGGAGGCTTCTCTCGTGGCGGAGTTGGAACGTTTGCGCGAAATGCTGCGGGAAGGGGAGAAGACAGAAGACCAGGGGGCGCTCCTGCAACAGTGGGACCGTCAGACTGCCCTGCTCCAGCAGTTGCGCACCTCGCGACAGGCGCCACAGGTGGACCCCGAGTCTCCCTACTTTGCCCACCTGCGCCTGCGGGAGAACGGTGGCGAGCGGGACATCCTGCTCGGCAAGGCTACCCGCCTGCAACACGGCGTCCGCATCGTCGACTGGCGCCATGCGCCGATCTCGAAGATCTTCTACCGGTACCAGCAGGGCGACGAGTACGAAGAGGAAATCGCCGGGCGCACCATGACGGGTGAAGTGGCAGCTCGCCGCACGGTAACCATTCGCAACCGCACTCTGCAGCGGATCGATGCGCCCGAAGGAATTTTTACGATCGATGCCGGATCTGCGGGAGGTTGGCGGTGTGCTGCGATTCAGCCACCCAGACTTGCTGGTGGCCAGGGTGCGGCCCTGCGCGCTCACCGGGAGGGTGAAGCCCAACACCGGCGTCTGGGTACCGACCTGGCGGGAACTCACCGCCGTGCCGACAAACACCTGCCGGATATCGCGGGGTTGATCGATCCGGCTCAATTCGAATTGATCACGCGTCCGTCCACCGGCTTTCTGGTGATTCGCGGCACGGCCGGGTCGGGCAAGACCACTGTGGCGTTGCACCGGATCGCCTATCTCGCCTACGACGATGGAGATATCGATTCATCGCAGACACTCGTTGTGGTGTTCTCACGAGCTCTACGCGACTATGTGAGTCATGTCCTGCCGGCCCTCGGAGTGCAACGCGTTCAAGCGCGGACTTTTCATGAATGGTCGGCCGAGCAGGCCCGCCGTCTGTTTCCGAAGCTGCCGCGTCGCGTACGGGAACACACGCCGGGAGTGGTGCATCGCCTGAAATTGCACCCCGCCCTCCTGGTCGCTCTGCAGGAGCAGGTTGGACGCAACCCGGCCAAACCCACGGCGGAGCAGGTGATCGACGACTGGATGACGGTGCTGAGCGACCACCGATTCCTGCAGAAAATCTTCTCCGTTCATGCCCCGGATGCATTCCGTGAAGATGAACTGAAACGGGCCGCCGACTGGTGTCGGACTCAGTGCCGCGAAGTGCTTGCCTGGACGGAAGGCGACACCTCGGCCGAGGCGGAATTGGATCCCGAGGATGATGCCCTCCTCCTGCACGCATGGCAGCTACGGGTCGGCTCCATTCCGACGGCTGGCGGAAGGCCCCTCACCTACCGGCACATTGTCATCGATGAGGTGCAGGACTTCGCGCCCGTCGAGGTCCGAGTGCTGCTTGGATGTCTCGATCAACGTCAGAGCATCACTCTGGCCGGCGACACACAGCAGCACATCGTGCAAGACGGCGGATTCATTTCCTGGACGAACTTTTTCAAAGATCTGGGAATTGCAGGGGCCGAGGTGACGACACTCGAGATCAGCTATCGCTGCTCCCACGAAGTGGCGAGTTTTGCCATGGAGGTCCTGGGAAGTCTGCGAGAAGATGAACAACCTCCCCATACGACTCGGTCGGGGCCTCCGGTTGAGATGTTCCGCTTCACCGATCATGGCGCATGCGTCGGCTTCCTGGCCGATGCATTGACGGAACTATGTGCCAAGGAACCCCTGGCGTCGGTGGCGCTTCTCACGCCAACCCCCGAGGTCAGTGCTGTCTACTACCGCGGGCTGAGCAATTGCGAAGTGCCACGGCTGCACCAGGTGGAGAATCAGGATTTCAACTTTGCGCCGGGCATCGAGATCACAGAGATCGATCAGGTAAAAGGGCTGGAGTTCGATTATGTCGTGCTGATCGAAACCAGTGCAACGCATTTTCCCGACACGCCTGCTGCGCGCCGCCTGCTGCATGTGGGCGCGACGCGCGCAGTGCACCAACTCTGGTTGACTTCTGTCGCAACACCATCGCCGTTCGTATCGCAGATCTTCGAAACACCCGCTTCTTGAGTCCCTCTCCCGGCCCTCCGCGAAAACAGCCACGTTTGGAGCGAGAGTCTGGTAGATTGACGAACCGCAGTCGGGTAATCTCGCTTCCCGTGGATGGACTTCTTGCGGTAATTCTTGGCGGCGGCCGAGGAACTCGACTGTACCCCCTCACACAGCTTCGGAGTAAACCGGCTGTGCCCCTGGCAGGGAAATACAGGCTGGTTGATATCCCGATCAGTAACTGCATCAACTCCGGGCTCCGGCAGATTTTCGTGCTGTCGCAGTTTCAATCCGCCTCGCTCAACCGGCACGTCTCGAAGACGTACCGTTTCGATTCGTTCTCGAACGGATTTGTAGAGATCCTTGCCGCCGAACAGACCGAACAAAGCACGGACTGGTACCAGGGGACGGCAGATGCCGTGCGCAAACAACTCCACCGTTTCTTGCGACATGGTGTCGAGAACATTCTGATTCTGTCCGGTGACCAGCTCTATGTGATGGATTTCCGTCGCATCCTCGAGGTCCATCGCAATAAGCATGCGGATATCACCGTGGCCGTTACGCCGGTTGCCGAGCACGATGCCGGTGAATTCGGCATCCTTCAGGTCGACCGCAACGGCCGTGTGGTTGATTTCGTGGAGAAGCCACGGGATCGGGCGCTTCTGGAACGGCTGGCGCTTTCCGAAGCCGATGTCGCGGCCCGAGGAGTCTCTCCGGACCGGAGATTTCTTGCCTCCATGGGTATCTACGTGTTCCGGCCCGAGGTGTTGATTCGCTGTCTCGATGATCCGACGAAATTCGATTTCGGCAAGGAAATCATTCCTTCTGCCATCCACTCACAGAACGTCCATTCCTATTTCTTCCCGGACTACTGGGAGGATATTGGGACGATCCGTATGTTCTACGCCGCAAACATGGATCTGGCGTCGGCAACTCCGCCGATCGATCTGTTTCGCCAGTGGGCGCCGATCTTTACACGCCCGCGCTTTCTCCCGGGTACACGCCTGAGTTCCGTGAAGCTGAACGAGACGATCGTTTGTGAAGGATGCGACATTACCGCCGAGAGGATCGACAGGTCCATCATCGGGATCCGCAGCATGATCGGTTCGGGCGTGCGCCTCTCCCGCGTCGTCATGATGGGGGCTGACCATTACGACGACTCGGTGGGGAATCGGATTCCCATCGGCATCGGGAAAAATTCGGTGATCGAAGGCGCGATCATCGACAAGAATGCGCGCATCGGAAGGGACACGGTCATTCGTAATGTATCGAATATCCAGGAGTTTGATGGGCCGGGGTACTTCATCCGTGATGGCATCGTGATCATTCCGAAAAACGGAGTGATCCCCCCGGGCACGGTGATCTGATCCTGCCATGTCGAATCCACACAATACCAGGCAAGTCTTCAAGGGCCGTGTCGTGGATCTGCGACTGGAAGAGGTGACACTGCCGAATGGCCTGCGCACGACACTGGAAGTGATCCGGCATGTGGGCGCTGCCGCAGTGGTGCCCATCGATGCGGAAGGCCGCGTCACTCTCGTTCGCCAGTATCGCTATGCCGCCGGCGGCTATCTGTGGGAAATCCCGGCCGGCAAGCTCGATGGCCAGGAACCGGCCGAGTGCGCGACCCGTGAACTGCAGGAGGAAGCGGGCCTGTCCGCGGCCCGCCTGACACGATTGGGTTCCATCCTGACGACGCCCGGGTTTACGAACGAACGCATCCATCTGTTTCTCGGGGAGGACCTGAGTCCGGTTGCGCAACAGTTGGAGGACGATGAGGTTCTCACGCTGGCGCAGTTTCCGCTCGACGAAGCACTGGCCATGATCCGGCGTGGTGAAATCGAGGATGCAAAGAGCATTGCCGCGCTCTACCTGGCCTCGGAGCACCTCAAGGAACGGGGTGATTCTGCTCCGTTTGTCAGGACGGAGCCGCGTACTGCCAGGGGACGAGAGATCGCCTGAGACGATCGCCCGTCGTGCTGCCGTCCGTTATGTAGCCGATCCATGCTGCGCGAAAATTACGACCGCTTCGTGGCTCTACTGCGAATCCACCACGATATCGCCGCCGCCTTGCGGCTGCTCGAGTGGGATCAGGAGACCTACATGCCGGCGGGTGCGATCGAGTCGCGCGCCCGGCAGATCGGAACGCTGGCGGAAATCCTCCACCAGCACCAGACAGCTCCGCGTTTCCTTGGTCTGATGGACGAATTGTCGGACCGCATCGGAGAACTCTCTGACGAAGAGGCGGTCGATGTGCGCGAAACCAAGTGGCGTATCGATCGGCAGAGGGCACTGCCATCGGACTTCGTGCGCAGGCGTTCTTCTCTTCATGCACGTGCCCGTGCCGTGTGGGTGGAAGCACGCAAGGCGGACGACTTCGGCCTTCTGGCGCCGTTTCTTGATGAAATCTTCAGGGTCGAGCGCGAGCTGGCGAAGATCATCGACGCACAGCGGCCACCCTATGACGTTCTTCTGGATGCCTATGAGCCAGGTGCGACAACAGCGGAAATCTCCGATCTCTTTGTCACGTTGGGGCAGGGCCTGGCACCGTTGATCGAGCGTGTTCGCATCTGCGCCGAAAGCCCTGGTGGCCACATGGTGACGGCTCTGCGCGGAAACTTTCCGGTCGATATCCAGCGCCGTCTGAACCGCGAAGTGGCGGCCTGTCTGGGGTTCGATTTCACCCGCGGGCGTCTGGACGAAGCTGCCCACCCGTTTTCTACTGACATCGGTGCGGATATCCGCATTACCACGCGGTACGACGAGGCCGACCTGAGTTACGCACTCTATTCGACGATTCATGAAACCGGCCACGCTCTGTACGAACAAGGGCTTCTGCCCGAGGCATTGGGTTTGCCACGGGGGACCTCCTGCTCTCTGGGAGTGCACGAATCCCAGTCACGTTTTTGGGAAAATCTGATCGGGCGCTCGGAGGCATTCTGGTCTTACCTGTTGCCCGTGGCGCGCAACCACTTCCCCGCCCTGGAAGATGTGTCGCTGAGAGATGTCCTCTCGGCAGTCAACGAAGCGCGTCCGTCGCTGATTCGTACGGAGTCTGACGAGATCACATACAACCTGCACATCATCCTCCGCTTTGAGCTGGAACGGGACCTCATCGACGACCGGTTGCGGGTGGCTGATCTTCCCGCAGCCTGGAGCGACGGTATGCAACGCAACCTCGGAATTCGTCCTCCAAACGACCGGGAAGGAGTCCTCCAGGATGTCCACTGGGCGTGTGGCGCGCTTGGCTATTTCCCGACATATTCCCTTGGGAACCTCTATGCAGCGCAACTGATGGAGGCGATCGAACAGAGTGTCGGTCCGTGCGGCGCTCTTGTGGAGAGAGGTGATTTCAGACCTCTTCTGGATTGGCTTCGCCATCACATCCACAGGCAGGGCCAGCGGTACCGCGCTCCTGAACTGGTCCGTCGAGCCACGGGCAAGAAGGTGACCGCTGTGCCTCTGCTGAGCCATCTCGAACGCCGTGTCAGTTGGCTCGAAACCCGGGAATAGATGAACCGTGCGAGCCGCAAACTCATGACGGGAAGCCGTGCAGAGTGTTGCCCAGGCAAACCTCGCGCCGTGCGTTTTGTATCCAAATATGCGATAGGGTCCGCCGATCACATTGCCGACAACCTGAAATCCGACTACGGATCAACGTTGCGCCAATCTTGAGCGCGATTTTTTGGTGTGAAGGGAGAAAGGTATGGGACGAGGTAACGCAACACGGTGGTTTGGAGGTCTGGCTTCCGGCTTTGCCCTCTCTGCAGCAATGCTGGTCGGCCTCAGTGGCTGGAGCTGGGCAGCCGATCAGGTATCGGCGGCAGCGGAGAAGGAAGCGTCGGAGATCTGGTCGAGTCGATGCTTTACGTGCCATGGAATGACCGGTAAGGGTGATGGTCCGGCCGGAGCCGCCCTGGATCCCAAGCCTCGCGATTTTTCCAATGCGGACTGGCAGAAGTCGGTCACAGATGCCGCGATCGACAAGATTATTGTCGAAGGCGGTGCCGCGGTTGGCAAGAGCGTTCTGATGCCTCCGAATCCCGACCTGGCATCGAAACCCGAAGTCGTAAAGGCATTGCAAATCAAGATTCGCGGTCTGGCGGGTAAGTAATCGATCATCCCGGCCGGCATACTCCCGCGGTGGTGTGCCGGCCGGCGAAATTTCCGAAACAGATCTGTGCGGAGACGGCGGCGATGAGTCGCGGATCGAGCCTGTTCGTCGTCGTGTTGGCGATTTCGAACATAGCGGCTCTCGCTGGGTTCCTGATTGCGGTGCGCCACGGGCGCGCTAACCGGGTACAGTTTCAAGAGGTCGCCGGGGATCGTTTCGACGGCATCAAAGAATATGGCATGCCGATGCCACGGTGGTGGTTGTGGCTGATCTTGGCCGTGATCGGCAGTGGCGTGGCCTATTTCGCGTTTTACCCGAGCCTCGAAAGGTTCTCCGGACGCGTTGGCCGGCCCGGACCGGAATCGTACGAGCTGCAGGCCCAACAGGGGCAGGGCGTGTATGATCCGGCGACCTATGCGCTGTATGCCACCAAACCTCTGGAAGAGATTGCGCGTGATCCCATGGCGCTGCGCGTCGGCCAGCACCTGTTCGCCAACAACTGCACGCCATGCCATGGCACCGATGCCCGCGGCGGGATCGGGTTTCCTGACCTGACCGACGATGACTGGCTATTCGGTGGAACGCCGGAAATCATTGAGACGACCATCATGAACGGACGTCTTGGTGTCATGCCGGCGTTCGCTGCGGCCGTGGGAGAGAAGGATATTCCCAATGTCGTCGAATACGTTCTGGGCCTCAGCGGCCGCCCGGTCGACCCCGTGATGGCCGAGGCTGGCAAACGGAAATATATGGCGACCTGCGTCGCTTGCCACGGTCCGGATGGAAAGGGGAACCAGGCCATCGGCGCGCCGAATCTGACGGACGATACCTGGTTATTCGGGGGTTCTCCCGAAGCGATCGAAGAGGGGCTGAGAAAAGGGCGTATGGGCAAGATGCCAGCGTATGGCCCGATCCTCGGCGACCAACAGGTGCATCTGCTTGCCGCTTACGTTTACAGTCTTTCGCAACAGGGAAGAGTCGCAGCGGCATCACCGGCTGTGTCCGATGCGCCGCCCCCCACTCATGGGACACTTGAATGAAGTCTCGTAAGTGGGTGAGGCGAGTCGGGCAAACGGACCGCAAGCCGTGCGCACGATGTAGCGACGGCACAGGAGACGTGAACAGGGAGCGCCCGGCACCGCAACCCCGGCACCCTGCCTGACGGGCGATCACCAGGCATGAATGCGCCCCTCGACACATCCCTATCCTGCTTTCATTGCGGATTGCCGGTCGCGCCGGGGACGCACTTCGAGACCACCATCGAAGGGATTCCGCGTCGAATGTGTTGCCCCGGCTGTGTCGCGGTTGCCGGATTGATTCAGCAAACCGGCATGGGCGCGTACTACCGCCACCGCGCTGAGCCGGGTGGGAATCCAGAGCAGGCCCAGATTTCGGAAGATGCCCTCCGACGATACGACCTTCAGGCGCTCCAGCAGAGTTTCCTGACCAGGGAAGCCGGGGGTGTCGCATGCGTTACACTCGGCCTGGAGGGCATGCGTTGCGCGGCCTGTGTCTGGTTGATCGAGCGGCATCTGCGGGCTCAGCCGGGCGTGGTCGAGGCCACCGTCAACCTGGGCAGTGAGCGTGCCCGGGTGCGCTGGCATCCCGAGGAGTTTCCCCTGAGCCGCTTGCTCCATGAAATTCAGAGACTCGGTTACAAGGCGAAGCCCTATCGTCCTGACTGGCAGGAAACGGCGCGTCGTGAAGAGTATCGAGCAGGCCTGCGACGCCTCCTCGTTGCAGGCCTGGGAACCATGCAGGTCATGATGTACGCTGTCGCCCTCTACTCGGGCGTCTGGCACGGAATCGAATCGACATTTCGCGACTTCCTACGCATCGTGAGTGCTCTCATCACCACACCCGTTGTCACCTATGCGGGAAGACCGTTTTTTGCCGGAGCGTGGCGCGACTTGCGAAACGGCCGGCTCGGCATGGATGTGCCGGTCGCGCTCGCTCTTGCCATTGCTTTCACTGCCAGCCTCGGCGCCACCGTCCTGAAGACAGGAGAAGTCTACTTCGATTCGGTGGCGATGTTCATCTTCTTTTTGTCGATCGGTCGCTTCATCGAAATGCGTGCGCGGCAGCGAGCCCAGGAGACCGTCGAGTCTGCGTTGCGACAGCCTCCGCCCATGGCGACTCGCCTCACAGATGGAGGAGCGGAAGTCGTCTCGGTCTATGAACTCCATGTAGGTGACATCGTTCTGGTCCGTCCCGGCGAAAGTATTCCTGCCGACGGTTGCGTGGTCGGCGGGATGGGATGGGTGAACGAGGCCATGCTTACGGGCGAACAATGGCCGTGTGAGAAGCGTACGGGAGACCCCGTGGTGGGTGGAACACAGAATGGAGAGTGCCCTTTGCGGATCAGGGTCGAAAAGATTGGGGCAGAGACGGTTTACGCAACCATCTTGCGTCTCGTGGATCGCGCCGGGGAACAAAAGCCCTCCATCGGAGGCCTGGCGGATCGAGTCGTGCAGTTTTTCGTGCCAGCGGTTCTCGTGGTTTCCTGTCTCGTTTTTGCTGGCTGGTGGTTCGTTGACCCTGAAAAGGCGTTTTGGGTTGCCCTTGCCGTTCTCGTGATCACCTGCCCCTGCGCTCTATCCCTTGCCACACCGGCCGCCCTGACGGCGGCGGCAGGAGGGCTGCTCCGGCGTGGGATGCTGGTGACTCGCGGACATACCATCGAAACACTGCAGAGGGTCACGCATGTGGTGTTCGACAAGACGGGCACTCTGACGGAGGGTGCGTTCCGGGTTCGCCGTTGTGTGCCTGTAGGCGCCGTGTCGGCAGAGCAATGTTTCGAGATTGCCGCCTCGCTCGAGCGGTTTTCGGAGCATCCTATCGCGCGCGCGTTCGAGCTGCCGCATCAGGAAGACAAGCTGACATACAAAGCGGACGATGTGGTCGTGCGGGCTGGCGCGGGTATCGAGGGAGTCATCGAGGGTCGCCGATTCCGAATCGGAATCTCCCCGTGGGTGCTGGCGTTGGGCTTGGCTGGTCATGCTGCGCCTGGTGTCTCCCGTGCGGATTCCGAGGGGTGCCGGTCTGCCGAGATACCGACGGATGCTTTCGGAGACGCAGGGACTCTTTGGGTCGCGCTCGGTGATTGCGGGGGTGTGGTCGGCTGGTTCGAACTCGAGGATGTGGTGCGTTCCGAAGCTGCCGTAACGGTCGCACGCCTGCGTAGTCTGGGGATCGATGTTCATTTGCTGAGCGGCGATCCCTCGGGCGCTGTGCCGGCGCTGGCTCGACGTCTGTCGATTGCGACGGCGATCGGCGGCGCCTCACCGGAAAGAAAGCTGGCACATTTGCAGTCCCTGCAGGCGAGCGGCGCAGTCGTCGCCATGGTGGGCGATGGGATCAATGATGCGCCGGTTCTGAATGCGGCACAGGTTGCCGTTGTCATGGGCGGCGGCGCGCACCTGGCTCTCAGCCATGCGGATGGTGTTCTCCTCAAAGAGCACCTCGGAGTCATCGTCGAGGCCCTCAAAGTGGCGCGCGCGACACGCCATGTGATGTTGCAAAACCTGGCGTGGGCCCTGGTCTACAATCTGGCGGCGTTACCTCTTGCGGCAGCGGGCTGGATCACACCCTATTGGGCGGCCCTTGGCATGTCTGTCAGCTCGATCGTGGTCGTCCTCAACGCAGTACGGCTGGGAAAGGCTCCGAAGGTGAAAGAGGCACATCTGCAGCCGCACGTTGCGGTAGTCCGCGGGGCACTGGCGTGAACATCATTTTTGCGATGATTCCCCTTGCGCTGGTGCTGGTGGCCGTTGCTGTGGGGTTCTTTTTCTGGGCCGTAGGAAACGATCAATTCGATGACCTGGATACCCCGGGAACGATGATCCTGTTCGAGGATGAAAATGTCCCGCGTCCGATGGAGGGGGAACCCCGGGAATGAGCGGCTTCATTGCCGGATTGACCGTTGGCCTTCTCGGCAGTGTCCACTGTGTCGTGATGTGTGGCGGTATCGCTGGTGCCCTTTCCGTCGCCGTTCCTCCGGCCCGGCGTACACCAGGTACACTTACGTTGCAGCAGTTGAGTTTCAGCCTGGGCCGAATCCTGAGTTATGTTCTTGCCGGCACCGCGGTCGGGGCAGTCGGATCTGCGTTGGCGGCCGCCAGTGGTCCGTATGGCGTCATTGTTCTGCGAGCCGTGGCGGCTGTACTGTTGGTGGCCGTGGGACTCTATCTCGGCGGCTGGTCGCCCGCGATCACTGTGCTGGAACGTCAGGGAGCGCGTCTTTGGCAGCACATTGCGCCGCTTGCCCGCCGGCTACGCCCAGGTGATTCGCCGTGCGTCGCCGTGCTTCTGGGGGGGATCTGGGGATGGCTTCCCTGCGGCCTGGTGTACAGTGCGCTGTCCCTGGCAGGCACCTCGGGAAGTGCCCTCGGCGGCGCCACACTCATGCTGGGGTTTGGTGTCGGGACCGTGCCGGCGATGGTCGGTGTCGGTGTGCTGGCGGACCAGGTCGCAGTGTGGCTGCGTGGTCTGTGGACGCGGCGAGTTGCCGGCGCGATGGTAATCGTCTTTGCCCTATGGACGTTTGTTGCCTCCACCCTCATGACAT